>NZ_JBFOFT010000040.1:0-227 GCF_040887425.1 Enterococcus sp. C53 | reverse complement strand
GGTTCTGTTGCAAAGTTTTAAATAAAGAATAAAATCCCTTACGGTATCTATGATTTAAGCTGGGATTCCCAATAATACCTTGATTTCAGTGCAGACCGAAAACCCGAAGAGAGTGCCTTCTTTTCGGGTTTTCTTATATAATCCTCGAATGGCTTCCATGCCTTTAATCGTGGTAGAGGCAGTGCGTAAACTTCGATAGAATTTATTGCGTCTCTTTACTGGACGAT
>NZ_JBFOFT010000039.1:0-232 GCF_040887425.1 Enterococcus sp. C53 | reverse complement strand
GATCGATTGATGTCAAAAGTTGTTAATAATTCATCAATAGCTTGGTTATCAAACTCTTTTCCACGATCAGTATGAAAAATCTCAACCTCTGTCAGAGGTTGTTTGATACGGCTAAATGCTTTTTTACTAGAACGGCATCTTTATGTTCTCCACAAGAATAGCCGAGAATTTCTCGATTGAACAGATCCAAAATGAAACAGACATAATTCCATTTTTTCCCGACTCGTACATA
>NZ_JBFOFT010000038.1:0-234 GCF_040887425.1 Enterococcus sp. C53 | reverse complement strand
TTACATGAAATCACTTAAAACATTACTATTAGGAACAACTTTGACTGCCGGCGCACTATTCTTTATGGGAACATCTGCACATGCGGACGAAGCTTATACCGTTCAATCAGGTGATACGCTATCAACGATTTCTCAAAAATACGTTGGTGATAACTCCTTGATCCAAACTATTGCAGAAAAAAATTCAATCTCAAACATCAACTTGATTTATTCAGGTCAACAATTAACAATCCC
>NZ_JBFOFT010000037.1:0-243 GCF_040887425.1 Enterococcus sp. C53 | reverse complement strand
GAACCTTTGTTCCTTTTTCAATGATTTGTGCCACAGGGGCAGTCGTTACCTCATTACTTACTTCTACTCGACTGATTTCGTTGCCTTCCCCATCATAAGTCACCTTATAGACGATCGTACGAATCCCGTCCTGTCCTGCCGTTTTGATCCGTGTAACTCCTTCTTCCAATTCTGGATTCTCAACAGTTGTCGTTGTAAACGGCACAGCTTCGGTTAAGACCTCTTCTTTTTCTTCTGTTACTG
>NZ_JBFOFT010000036.1:0-384 GCF_040887425.1 Enterococcus sp. C53 | reverse complement strand
TTATATCAACGGGAAGTAGCTCAGCTTGGTAGAGCACTTGGTTTGGGACCAAGGGGTCGCAGGTTCGAATCCTGTCTTCCCGATAGATAATAATTTTCACACGGGGCCTTAGCTCAGCTGGGAGAGCGCCTGCTTTGCACGCAGGAGGTCAGCGGTTCGATCCCGCTAGGCTCCATTTCATTTGAATAATGAATATCTTTTTTCGCGGTGTAGCTCAGCTGGCTAGAGCGTCCGGTTCATACCCGGGAGGTCGGGGGTTCGATCCCCTCCGCCGCGATTTTTAAAGAGCCTGGACCTTTAGCTCAGTTGGTTAGAGCAGACGGCTCATAACCGTCCGGTCGTAGGTTCGAGTCCTACAAGGTCCATAGTGACGTTGTAAGTTCC
>NZ_JBFOFT010000035.1:0-393 GCF_040887425.1 Enterococcus sp. C53 | reverse complement strand
ATTGAGTCATAAAGGCTGTCCTTTTGATAATGCCGTAGCTGAATCAACTTATAAGTCGTTGAAAGTAGAATTTGTCTATCAATACACATTTGAAACCTTACAACAATTGGATTTGGAGTTATTTGACTATGTCAATTGGTGGAACCACCTTCGGTTGCACGGTACACTTGGCTACGAGACACCGGTTGGTTACCGTAACCAGAGATTGGCGCAGCGAATCCTTGATAATGAGCTCGGATGTGCTAACGCTAGCGAGGCAGTCTAACTTTAACTGTTAGCTCCTGCCGAAGATCGTCACATCCGAGGAGGCTCATTGTCAAGGACAATCGGAATAGCATACGGAAAGAAGTTCTGCACCTTATAAAATTTGTCAAAAAAACTGTTGCCATTCCA
>NZ_JBFOFT010000034.1:0-400 GCF_040887425.1 Enterococcus sp. C53 | reverse complement strand
TTTTTTTTTTGATTTTAAGGTACACAAAAAGCACACAACCTTGTATGATTAAAGTGCCTAAACAAAAATCAAAGGAGTGTGCCTTATGTTTAAAAATTATACCATCAACCAAACAACTTTACCACTAGATGTAGAACATTATATTCCAGAAACGGATGTTGCCTTTGCGGTTCACTCGTTAGTAGAAGCAATCCCGCAAGCGCTCTTCAACCAAATTGAACAACAGCTGGGACGTCCAGCCTATCACCCCAAAATGATGTTGAAAATTCTTCTTTATGCCTACACGCAACGTGTTTTTTCTGGCAGAAAGATCGAATTTTTATTAGACGATAGTTACCGTATGCGTTGGCTAGCCAATCATGAACAAGTGAGTTACGGCACGATCAATCGATTCAGAAGT
>NZ_JBFOFT010000033.1:0-435 GCF_040887425.1 Enterococcus sp. C53 | reverse complement strand
ACAGGCGAACAAGCAGCAACAACACAAACAGCTTACCAAGCGCCTGCTCAAACAAAAACAGTGGCTGAACAACCAGTGAAGCAAGAACCAGTTCAACAAGCAGCACCTGCTCAACCAGTTGCTCAAGCAACGCAAACAGCGGCACAAGCAACACCAGCGACAACAAACACAAGCTCAGCGAAAGAATGGATCGCTCAAAAAGAATCTAGCGGTTCTTATACAGCAACAAACGGTCGTTACATCGGACGTTACCAATTAGATTCTTCTTACTTAAATGGTGACTATTCAGCAGCAAACCAAGAACGAGTTGCTGAACAATACGTATCTTCTCGTTATGGCTCATGGGAAGCAGCTAAATCTTTCTGGGAAGCAAACGGTTGGTACTAATATAAAATAGCTTGTTTAAAAAGCGAAGGTCCCTCTTTAGGATCTTCG
>NZ_JBFOFT010000032.1:0-442 GCF_040887425.1 Enterococcus sp. C53 | reverse complement strand
AGCAATTAGAAATGGAAAATGATATTTTAAAGCAAGCAGCGCTGATATTCGGACGAAGAGACAAGTAATCGATGCGAATAAGCATCTTTACCCTATATCAGCGATGTGCAGAATATTAGGTCTATCACGTCAGTCCTATTATTATCAATCAAAACCAAAGAAAGACGAATCAGAACTTGAAGAAGTAGTCGCTGAAGAATTTATCCGCAGCCGAAAGGCCTACGGCTCAAGAAAAATAAAAAAAGCCTTATCAAAACGAGGCATTCAGATCAGCCGACGAAAAATTAGTAGAATCATGAAAAATAGAGGATTAAAATCGAGCTATACTGTTGCTTATTTTAAAGTACATCATTCTACTTGCAATGAAGCCAAAACGACAAACGTATTGAATCGTAAATTCTTAAGAGACAACCCATTAGAAGCGATCGTAACAGACTTGACT
>NZ_JBFOFT010000031.1:0-499 GCF_040887425.1 Enterococcus sp. C53 | reverse complement strand
TCATTGATTCGGGTGAGTATCAAACGATGTTATTACCAGAAGAATACTAATATCTAAAAGAAAGGAGAGAAATGACTTGTTAGAAACGTCTATCGAAGTACTGGAAAAGTGTGCACAGCTGGTCACTGCTTCTGAAGAGTGGGGCTATGAATCCGTTACGATGGAAAAAGAGGAAATTGAAATGGGTATGCTTCCTGAAGATGTTACTCTACCACGTTTAGTAATGACACATCTTTATATTTATTGCGCACCAGAAGATGGAAAAGACTATGTAGTTTATTTCATTACAGATATTACCAGCCAGCGAGAATTTGTTCGCGGGTTACTGGTAGAAGGACGTTTGGTTTGGAGTCAGATTGGAGGAACCAATGAATAAGATCGATTATTTGAGAATGATTGCGAAATGTTTAGAAGATATCCTTACAGCGATTCATCAAATTCTGAAGAAAAAAGGAGAAAGAATATGAAATATTTTCAACTAGTATTGACACTTATAACA
>NZ_JBFOFT010000030.1:0-499 GCF_040887425.1 Enterococcus sp. C53 | reverse complement strand
CCATTGATTCGGGTGAGTATCAAACGATGTTATTACCAGAAGAATACTAGTATCTAAAAGAAAGGAACGAAAGGACTTGTTAGAAACGGCTATCGAAGTACTGGAAAAGTGTGCACAGCTGGTCACTGCTTCTGAAGAGTGGGGCTATGAATCCGTTACGATGGAAAAAGAGGAAATTGAAATGGGTACGCTTCCTAAAGATGTTCATCTACCACGTTTAGTGATGACACATCTTTATATTTATTGTGCACCAGAAGATGGAAAAGACTATGTAGTTTATTTTATTACAGATATTACCAGCCAGCGAGAATTTGTTCGTGGGTTACTGGTCGAAGGACGATTGGTTTGGAGTCAGATTGGAGGAACGAATGAATAAGATCGATTATTTGAGAATGATTGCGAAATGTTTAGAAGATATCCTTACAGCGATTCATCAAATTCTGAAGAAAAAAGGAGAAAGAATATGAAATATTTTCAACTGGTATTGACACTTATAACG
>NZ_JBFOFT010000029.1:0-518 GCF_040887425.1 Enterococcus sp. C53 | reverse complement strand
AGATGCAGGGTATGGTAGCGAAGAAAATTACATGTATATCAACGATGTTCTACATAAAACTCCCTTAATTACATATGGCAGTTATCACAAAGAAAATAAAAAGAAGTACAAGGATAATCCGTTTAACGTGGAGAATTGGCGTTATCTTGAAGAACAAGACACCTATATTTGCCCAGCGAATCGTCCGGTACCGTTCAAAAATTATAGTCGCAGAAAAGATAAAGGTGGCTTTATTCGAGATTTCAAAATCTATGAATGTGAGGATTGTCGGAACTGTTCAGTTCGTCGTCAATGTACGCGTGCGAAAAGTGAACAAAAGCGAAAAATTCAAGTAAATAATAATTGGCGCTATTTCAAAGCAGAATGCAGAAAAAATCTTTTAGAGGAGAAAACTGGTTCGATTTATCGGAAACGAAAAATTGATGTCGAACCCGTGTTCGGACATCTAAAGGCTCATTTGGCGTTCCATCGTTTCCATTTGCGTGGGAAACAAGGAGCAACGATTGATATTGGTTTGG
>NZ_JBFOFT010000027.1:0-582 GCF_040887425.1 Enterococcus sp. C53 | reverse complement strand
GGTTCTGTTGCAAAGTTTTAAATCTACTATCAGATAAGGTAGAATAATAGAAAAAGATAGCAGGAGGAATGACGATGAGTCATTTTAAAGGAAAGCAATTTCAGCAGGATGTGATTATTGTAGCCGTGGGCTACTATCTTCGTTATAACCTTAGCTATCGTGAAGTTCAAGAAATCTTATATGATCGTGGCATTAACGTTTCTCATACGACGATTTATCGTTGGGTGCAAGAATATGGCAAACTACTCTATCAAATTTGGAAAAAGAAAAATAAAAAATCCTTTTATTCATGGAAAATGGATGAAACGTACATCAAAATTAAAGGAAAATGGCATTATTTGTATCTAGCCATCGATGCAGATGGTTTAACCTTGGATATTTGGTTACGTAAAAAACGGGACACACAAGCAGCCTATGCTTTTCTTAAGCGGTTAGTGAAGCAGTTTGATGAACCGAAGGTTGTAGTCACAGATAAAGCCCCCTCTATTACAAGTGCCTTTAAGAAACTAAAAGAATACGGCTTTTATCAAGGGACAGAACATCGTACCATTAAATACCTGAATAATTTGATTGAACAAGACC
>NZ_JBFOFT010000026.1:0-617 GCF_040887425.1 Enterococcus sp. C53 | reverse complement strand
TTAAGTTATCCATGGAGGTTTAGCTCAGCTGGGAGAGCATCTGCCTTACAAGCAGAGGGTCAGCGGTTCGATCCCGTTAACCTCCATATGAGCCGTTAGCTCAGTTGGTAGAGCATCTGACTTTTAATCAGAGGGTCACAGGTTCGAGCCCTGTACGGCTCATATTTTTTGCGGGTGTGGCGGAATTGGCAGACGCACTAGATTTAGGATCTAGCGCCTTACGGCGTGGGGGTTCAAGTCCCTTCACCCGCATAATATGATTTTTTTAATGACATGCCGGCTTAGCTCAGTTGGTAGAGCATCTGATTTGTAATCAGAGGGTCGAGGGTTCAAGTCCTTTAGCCGGCATCATAAACACGCGGAAATAGCTCAGTGGTAGAGCACCACCTTGCCAAGGTGGGGGTCGCGGGTTCGAACCCCGTTTTCCGCTTTGCCAAAGTAACAACGCCGGGGTGGCGGAACTGGCAGACGCACAGGACTTAAAATCCTGCGGTGAGTGATCACCGTACCGGTTCGATTCCGGTCCTCGGCATTACAAATATGCGCCCATAGCTCAACTGGATAGAGTGTTTGACTACGGATCAAAAGGTTAGGGGTTCGACTCCTCTTGGGCGCGT
>NZ_JBFOFT010000025.1:0-696 GCF_040887425.1 Enterococcus sp. C53 | reverse complement strand
CCACAATGTACTCCGGTAACTCCTTATGTCGGTCTAAAAAACTGTCTAAAAATGGATTCAATGTTTTGGTGTCTGTGGGATTTGGAAATAATTCATAGCTCAAAACATACTGATTTTCGGTGGCGATTTGTAAATTATAACCTGGCTTGAGCTGTCCATTTCGCATATAATCGTCTTTCATCCGCATAAAGGTGGCATCAGTATCTGTTTTTGAAAAGCTATTTCGTTCTTGAAATAGTTGAGCATACCGTTCATACTTTTGTTTTCTTGGCAGATAATCCGTTTGTACCTGTCGGAGATATTTTTTATACATTCTTCTTTTTTTCTTTAGTTGACTTTGCTTTTCTTTGCATTTTTCATGTGTTAATTGTACTTGTGTTTCATGGAGTTCAGCTTCTAAATGATGAGCGACTTCTTCTAACTGGTCGCTCGTCAATCCATCGGATTGACTTTCTTCTTTTAAGCAAGGAAGAATTTCCTCTTGATAAAGCGTTTGATAAAAAGCTTCTGATTTTTCATCTAACAACCGTTCATACCGAGTGGTGGCTTTACGCCAAACAAAGCTGAACTTATTGGCGTCTGCTTCAATTTTCGTACCGTCAACGAAGATGGCTTCATTATCTATCACTTGATTGGTTATCAGTTGACGGCGAAACAACACAAAAGCCTCTGCTAGAAGCTGAGCTGTCGTTTCCT
>NZ_JBFOFT010000024.1:0-1052 GCF_040887425.1 Enterococcus sp. C53 | reverse complement strand
CTGTCTAGTTAATTGTAGCCTATCCAAGTATTATTTTTCTTAGTTAGAGCTATGAGTCCAACTATGATTACCCCAACTGTCTTAATTACTTTTCCTTTATCTATATTCGGATGTGCAAGCATATATTTATATAACCAATATCCACCGTAAATTAAACCACCTAATACAATCAGCTTAGCCATGTACTCTTCTCCTTTCTTTTTGTTTAATTACTTTTTGAATCCATCTTGCAGAGAAACCATAAACTTCTGTCAATTGACGGATATCTACAGTTTTTTCCTGTTCTATCATGTTTTCGATTCTTTTTCTAACTAACTCGCGATCGTACATTTTCATTGGAAAAGAAATCTGTTGCCCTCGAAAAGCAAGATAAAATTGATAGAGCAATTCTGAATCCAGTTCCATTTCCTCAAAAAAGTCATTCATACTTTTATAAGAGTTACTCAAACAAGTTTCATCAATCTCCATCTACACACCCCCTGTTATTTTTTACATAATGAAAATAGCATATTACTGGGTACATTGATAATTCATATAACATGTATCATCACATGTATTTTTAAAGTCAAAAAGCATGTAAAACTACTTATAAGTAACATGAGAAAATAAAATGTTATTTTTCTTGAAATAATAATTGACTATCTGCCAATTGCCATTCATTACGAACATGAATACTTAGTGGGTGGGATAACTTACCTTCTGCATTTATCAATACTTTGGTCATCTTCTTTTGTTTCGCACTCAATTGATCGTAAATAGTCTTTGCTTGTTCATAAGCCACTTGACTCGTCGCTGTAATCGAACCACAAGCAAAAATAATGGTATTGATTTTCTTTTCTGTAAAAACAGTTGTTAATATTTCCAAAGATTGTTCATCATTTCCACGAGGAAATACCCGAGGACTTTTCGCTTTTGTATACGAAAAAAGTTTCACAGCAATAAAACCAGTAAATCCTAATTGTCGGATATTCTTTTCGATTAATAACATACTCAAATCATTCGTAAATGGTTCTGTATCTGTTGGACGAATAGTAATGACTACCGCTAATTTC
>NZ_JBFOFT010000023.1:0-1701 GCF_040887425.1 Enterococcus sp. C53 | reverse complement strand
ATTCAAGACAACAAACATTTTTAACAAGCAAGCAATATGCTAGCAAACAATTGAGCTTAACAATCGCAAGATTGTTCGAACTTTTTATGAGAGTTTGATCCTGGCTCAGGACGAACGCTGGCGGCGTGCCTAATACATGCAAGTCGAACGCTTCTTTTTCCACCGGAGCTTGCTCCACCGGAAAAAGAGGAGTGGCGAACGGGTGAGTAACACGTGGGTAACCTGCCCATCAGAAGGGGATAACACTTGGAAACAGGTGCTAATACCGTATAACAATCGAAACCGCATGGTTTTGATTTGAAAGGCGCTTTCGGGTGTCGCTGATGGATGGACCCGCGGTGCATTAGCTAGTTGGTGAGGTAACGGCTCACCAAGGCGACGATGCATAGCCGACCTGAGAGGGTGATCGGCCACATTGGGACTGAGACACGGCCCAAACTCCTACGGGAGGCAGCAGTAGGGAATCTTCGGCAATGGACGAAAGTCTGACCGAGCAACGCCGCGTGAGTGAAGAAGGTTTTCGGATCGTAAAACTCTGTTGTTAGAGAAGAACAAGGATGAGAGTAACTGTTCATCCCTTGACGGTATCTAACCAGAAAGCCACGGCTAACTACGTGCCAGCAGCCGCGGTAATACGTAGGTGGCAAGCGTTGTCCGGATTTATTGGGCGTAAAGCGAGCGCAGGCGGTTTCTTAAGTCTGATGTGAAAGCCCCCGGCTCAACCGGGGAGGGTCATTGGAAACTGGGAGACTTGAGTGCAGAAGAGGAGAGTGGAATTCCATGTGTAGCGGTGAAATGCGTAGATATATGGAGGAACACCAGTGGCGAAGGCGGCTCTCTGGTCTGTAACTGACGCTGAGGCTCGAAAGCGTGGGGAGCAAACAGGATTAGATACCCTGGTAGTCCACGCCGTAAACGATGAGTGCTAAGTGTTGGAGGGTTTCCGCCCTTCAGTGCTGCAGCTAACGCATTAAGCACTCCGCCTGGGGAGTACGACCGCAAGGTTGAAACTCAAAGGAATTGACGGGGGCCCGCACAAGCGGTGGAGCATGTGGTTTAATTCGAAGCAACGCGAAGAACCTTACCAGGTCTTGACATCCTTTGACCACTCTAGAGATAGAGCTTCCCCTTCGGGGGCAAAGTGACAGGTGGTGCATGGTTGTCGTCAGCTCGTGTCGTGAGATGTTGGGTTAAGTCCCGCAACGAGCGCAACCCTTATTGTTAGTTGCCATCATTTAGTTGGGCACTCTAGCAAGACTGCCGGTGACAAACCGGAGGAAGGTGGGGATGACGTCAAATCATCATGCCCCTTATGACCTGGGCTACACACGTGCTACAATGGGAAGTACAACGAGTCGCAAAGTCGCGAGGCTAAGCTAATCTCTTAAAGCTTCTCTCAGTTCGGATTGTAGGCTGCAACTCGCCTACATGAAGCCGGAATCGCTAGTAATCGCGGATCAGCACGCCGCGGTGAATACGTTCCCGGGCCTTGTACACACCGCCCGTCACACCACGAGAGTTTGTAACACCCGAAGTCGGTGAGGTAACCTTTTGGAGCCAGCCGCCTAAGGTGGGATAGATGATTGGGGTGAAGTCGTAACAAGGTAGCCGTATCGGAAGGTGCGGCTGGATCACCTCCTTTCTAAGGAATATTACGGAGACTACACTGTTTGTTTTTCACTTTGTTCAGTTTTGAGAGGT
>NZ_JBFOFT010000022.1:0-1893 GCF_040887425.1 Enterococcus sp. C53 | reverse complement strand
TTGTGAACTACTCACCACTTAGCTAAACCTGACGGTTCTTAACGCTTGAAGTGGGAGATTCTTGGGAATAGAGCATACTTGATAGCTTATTTTTTACTAACAGCGGTGTCTCTTATTGACCAAGCTATCCCCGTAGTTCCTACGGTTCTTGTTTATTTGATCTAAGCCAGTCCTATAGAATGTAGCCTTAGACCTTCGGCCAGGATATTGATGCTAGCGTTGATATCTCGGTCATGATGAGCATGACAAATAGGACAAGTCCATTCTCGAATTTTAAGAGATTTCTTGCCGTCTTCATGTCCACAATTCGAACAGATTTGACTAGATGGGAACCACTTATCCACTTTGATAATTTTCCGACCGTACCAGTCAGCTTTGTATTGTAATTTAGTCACAAAACTAGACCAAGAAACATCCGAAATACTTTTTGCTAGTTTATGATTACGCAACATACCTTTTGTGTTTAAGTCTTCAATACAGATAATATCGTGATTTTTGATTATTTCTGTACTCAACTTATTCAGAAAATCAGTACGTTGATTCATTACTTTTTCATGCAATCGTGCTACTTTACGTTTTTGTTTTTGATAATTGCTAGCTTCAAACAGATTGATACCTTTTTGTTTAGCTAATAAGGCACGTCTTGACAATTTACGTTGTTCACGTTTAAGTTTCTTTGCCATCTTTGACGTGAATTTATTGTTATCAATCTTTTGACTATCAGAAAGAATTGCAAAATCAGTTATACCAAGGTCAATTCCAATAGCGGAATTAGTTTTAGGAAGCTCAGCTATTTCTTCTTTACACAATAAGGAAATATAATATTTACCGCTAGAATGACGTGATATTGTAGCGGATTTAATCAGACCTTTAGGTTGTCTATGGAGTGTAATTTTAACTAACGACTTCAACTTAGGAAGTTTGACGAATTTATTATCAATCAAAGCGATTGTTCCATTTTGATTGTTAGTCGTATAGCTTTGAACTGGATTTTTCTTGCTTTTGAAACGAGGAAATCCGACGGATTTATCGCGAAAGAAGTTCTTGTACGCCTTATCTAGGTTGAGTTGTGCATTCGCTAAAGCAAGACTATCCACTTCTTTCAAGAACGGAAAATCTTGCTTATATTTTGCAGGCGTTGGAAAACTCATTTTTTTAGAGGAATCTTTCCTAGTTTCTTTATAAGCTTTCATTCGGTCATCAAGCATTAGATTGTAGACCTTACGGACACAGCCAAAAGACTTAGCAAAGAAAGTCTCTTGTTCTTCTGTTGGATAGATTCTAAATTTATATGCTTTTAGTCGCTCCATAAAGCTCACCTGTTTTCTATTTATGATTGTTTCCTTGATTTTGAATATACTTCTTAATCACATCAATTGGTGCTCCACCAGTTGTCAAAAGACAAAAACTTTTTGACCAGAACATTTCTTTCCAAAGAAATTGTTTGATTCTTGGATAATTGCGCTTTATCAAACGTGAACTAGCACTTTTATAGACATTGACAAATTTTGTCAATTCTGTTTTTGGTTGAGCTTTGAACATAATATGAACGTGGTCTTTATCATGATTCCACTCAACTAAAGTGATGTGATACGATTCTGAGATTCTTTCAAAAGTCGCTTTAGCGTAGTTAGATATTTCATTATCAATTACTTGTCTACGATATTTCGTTACTAAAACAAGGTGGTAATAAAGAAGAAATACTGAATGGTTATTTGTATCTAATTCCATGTTATATCAACTCATTTCTTGTATAGACTGATTGTAACATGGGACAAAATAAAGAGGCAATACGCCTTAGTTGTTGGTCTTCGAGTTACCAACGGTAACCCTCATACCGAACGGCATTCATCACCCACCTATAGAGGATGGGCGACTTCTGCCTAATTCTGT
>NZ_JBFOFT010000021.1:0-2371 GCF_040887425.1 Enterococcus sp. C53 | reverse complement strand
TTTATTTTCTTAAATATCAATTAAATAATATGGAGAACGAAAAACAGCCCTATTCATTAGAATAAGACTGTTTCTGGATCAAGCAATCGCGATTGAAAAATAAATTATATAAAAAGATAATAATGTAAATTTATTTTCTATCCTTATTTTTATTAGAATAATTATTATACTTACTATATGATATGAGCAAGCTCTTTTATCAATTAGCCTATTTCACAATGTTTTTTTGCTTTAACAACATTTTTACAAACCAAATTCCCAAAATAGCTAAGCTTACACCTAACAAGTTATAAGTAAACCGCATTGCTAATGTTTGAGGAATTCCATACATCTGACTAGCTATCGTCAACGCACCAATACAATTAAAAACCGTTTTATAACGGTAACTAGAACAAAATCCTAAACAAATACCACCTAATAAACTAAGTATCTCAATTGGTAAATACATACTTAATAGAATAAAAGAAAATATACCAATAATTGTGCCTAGCAAACGGTCGGTTGCACGTGTTTTCAAATCAATTATTGAAAATCCATAGCTCGCAAATAAAGAGGAAAAGGCAAACCCAACCCACATGAATCGTTCAAAAGATAGATACTGACTAACAGACAATAATAAGCTAATGAAAAATACATAGGAAAACAACCAAATTTTCAATGAAACACTCTTTTCTTTTAAAGCCTTGAACATTGTCTTTTTTTTGTGCTTATTGCGATGATTGTGATAAATTATCCACCAAAATATAAGAAAAAAGAGACCAAAGAAAAGAAGACGATCATTCAATAATTTTTTCGTTATTTGGTCTGTTATTGTCGAATAAACAACAAATATATAAGAAAATCCATATAATGACGGATTTCCCATTTTGGAATCACTTAAAGTAGCAATTAGTATTCCTCCTAGTAAAAGGAAGTGCGACAATACTTGCAAAGTAAAATTTGGTAATAAATGGACAAATGGTGCGACAAACAATGCACCAAAGACAACACTCAATCCTAAAATTGATTGAGCGTATTTATACCCAAAGTCAACGAATCTTAGACTAAGCATCATACAGAAAAAGACAATAGCATATGGCTTATTGGATTCACCAAAAAACTTCGTAGACAAAACAATCACACAGATAGCAAAACCAACAATCAAAAATGAACGTAGAACTAGGGATAAAATATATTTTCTACGATCATACTTGGATTTTGTACTTTTTATTTTTTGCTTAAGTATTAAAGGATCTAATTGTAGTAATTGATAAAAAGTCATTTTCTCTACCTCCTTACTAATACTGCTAATTATTTAACTAAATCTAGCAGTTATAAATACTTGAAGTAAGAGTTTTTTGGGAAATAGAGAATACTTATATAATTAATTTTTCACTTACGTAAATCTCTCTTATCAACCAAACAAAACTACTATACGTTATACTTCTTTTGCTAATTTTTAATTGTTCAACATAACTTTTTATAATTTTTGTACTCAACTTATTCAGAAAATCAATATTAGAATATTTCTTAGAATAAGATTGTTTCTGGATCAATCAATTGTGATTGGTTTAAACTGTGATCTAAGCATAATTCAAAATGTAAGTGACTACCTGTACTGTTTCCTGTCGAGCCAACATAACCAATAATTTGTCCTTGTTTTACTTTGTCGCCAACTTTGACTTGATATTCTTGTTGATGCGCATATAAAGTCGTTGTACCATCTTCATGTTCGATGGCTACATAATTGCCACATTAGGGGTGAAACTCTGCTTTAATAACCCTTACTGCCTTGCTAGCGTAGATTGGATCGCCTTGTGCTGCTGCTAAATCTAATCCTCGATGAAATTTTCCTCCACGATTACCAAATGGACTAGAAATCGTATAGTTTTTGACTGGTACGAGATACCCTTCTTTATTTAGTTGTGGCCCTGCTACTTCTTTATCATACGTAGTAAAATCATAGGTCACGATTAGAACATTTAATTTTTTATCGTAGCTAGTATCTGTCGCGTAACGTCCTGTCAAAAATTTCGTTGCTTCGTGATAGGTTTTCGTATTCGTTTTCCAAACGCCATCGTAAAAGTGTCTATTTCCTGTTAAGCCCTCTTTATAACAACAAAGCAGACAATAGTTTACCTGTTTTCTTCATCTACAAATTTTCTTCCTTTCCTTCATTTTTTATACCTATTAAAAGATTATAAAAAGTTTTTTGTATATGTCCACATATCACATGAAATTAATAGATTATAAAAATTTTTTAAAGACTGATAAGGTTGGCTGGTCACAAGACACTCTAGCAATAAAGGACAAAAGTATCTTGCTATAACTAATACTATATAAATAATATGATTATTATATAGAAGATTAGATGTTTAGCAAACATGTTGTC
>NZ_JBFOFT010000020.1:0-3278 GCF_040887425.1 Enterococcus sp. C53 | reverse complement strand
GCGTGGCGACGTCCTACTCTCACAAGGGGCAACCCCTCACTACAATCGGCGCTAAGAAGCTTAACTTCTGTGTTCGGCATGGTTACAGGTGTATCCTTCTCGCTATCGCCACCACACTGTGGTGTTATCATTATTGAGTTTGCTTTTGCTCACTCAAAACTGGATTTGAAGTATTTCGTAAACTCTACCGAGTTTTTTTCTTTACCAATGTGGTTAAGTCCTCGATCGATTAGTATCAGTCCGCTCCATACATCACTGTACTTCCACTCCTGACCTATCTACCTGATCATCTCTCAGGGATCTTACTTTCTTAAAGAAATGGGAAATCTCATCTTGAGGTGGGCTTCACACTTAGATGCTTTCAGCGTTTATCCCTTCCCTACATAGCTACCCAGCAATGCCCTTGGCAGAACAACTGGTACACCAGCGGTAAGTCCATCCCGGTCCTCTCGTACTAAGGACAGCTCCTCTCAAATTTCCAACGCCCGCGACGGATAGGGACCGAACTGTCTCACGACGTTCTGAACCCAGCTCGCGTGCCGCTTTAATGGGCGAACAGCCCAACCCTTGGGACCGACTACAGCCCCAGGATGCGACGAGCCGACATCGAGGTGCCAAACCTCCCCGTCGATGTGGACTCTTGGGGGAGATAAGCCTGTTATCCCCAGGGTAGCTTTTATCCGTTGAGCGATGGCCCTTCCATGCGGAACCACCGGATCACTAAGCCCGACTTTCGTCCCTGCTCGACTTGTTGGTCTCGCAGTCAAGCTCCCTTCTGCCTTTACACTCTTCGAATGATTTCCAACCATTCTGAGGGAACCTTTGGGCGCCTCCGTTACCTTTTAGGAGGCGACCGCCCCAGTCAAACTGCCCATCTGACACTGTCTCCCACCACGATCAGTGGTGCGGGTTAGAGTGGCCATAACGCAGGGGTAGTATCCCACCAGCGCCTCCATCGAAACTAGCGTTCCGATTTCTACGGCTCCTACCTATCCTGTACATGCGGTACAGACACTCAATATCAAACTACAGTAAAGCTCCATGGGGTCTTTCCGTCCTGTCGCGGGTAACCTGCATCTTCACAGGTACTAAAATTTCACCGAGTCTCTCGTTGAGACAGTGCCCAAATCGTTACGCCTTTCGTGCGGGTCGGAACTTACCCGACAAGGAATTTCGCTACCTTAGGACCGTTATAGTTACGGCCGCCGTTTACTGGGGCTTCAATTCGTACCTTCGCATACGCTAAGCACTCCTCTTAACCTTCCAGCACCGGGCAGGCGTCAGCCCCTATACTTCATCTTACGATTTTGCAGAGACCTGTGTTTTTGATAAACAGTCGCTTGGGCCTATTCACTGCGGCTGATCTTAGATCAGCACCCCTTCTCCCGAAGTTACGGGGTCATTTTGCCGAGTTCCTTAACGAGAGTTCTCTCGCTCACCTTAGGATTCTCTCCTCGACTACCTGTGTCGGTTTGCGGTACGGGTCGTTGTTTTCTCACTAGAAGCTTTTCTCGGCAGTGTGACATCAGGAACTTCGGTACTATTATTTCCCTCCCCATCACAGCTTGTCCGTACAGATAGAAGCATTTGACTCCTATCAAGACTTACTGTTTAGACAGACATTTCCAATCGTCTGCATTCCTTAGCCTCCTGCGTCCCTCCATTGCTCAAACAAAAACAACGAGTACAGGAATATCAACCTGTTGTCCATCGCCTACGCCTGTCGGCCTCGGCTTAGGTCCCGACTAACCCTGGGCGGACGAGCCTTCCCCAGGAAACCTTAGTCATTCGGTGGACAGGATTCTCACCTGTCTTTCGCTACTCATACCGGCATTCTCACTTCTAAGCGCTCCAGCAGTCCTCACGATCTGCCTTCAACGCCCTTAGAACGCTCTCCTACCAATACACCTAAAGGTGTACTCCACAGCTTCGGTAATATGTTTAGCCCCGGTACATTTTCGGCGCAGGGTCACTCGACTAGTGAGCTATTACGCACTCTTTAAATGGTGGCTGCTTCTAAGCCAACATCCTAGTTGTCTGTGCAACCCCACATCCTTTTCCACTTAACATATATTTTGGGACCTTAGCTGGTGGTCTGGGCTGTTTCCCTTTCGACTATGGATCTTATCACTCACAGTCTGACTCCCGGATATGAATGAATGGCATTCGGAGTTTATCTGAATTCGGTAACCCGAGATGGGCCCCTAGTCCAAACAGTGCTCTACCTCCATCATTCTCAATTCCGAGGCTAGCCCTAAAGCTATTTCGGAGAGAACCAGCTATCTCCAAGTTCGTTTGGAATTTCTCCGCTACCCACACCTCATCCCCGCACTTTTCAACGTACGTGGGTTCGGTCCTCCAGTGCGTTTTACCGCACCTTCAACCTGGACATGGGTAGATCACATGGTTTCGGGTCTACGACTACATACTCAAACGCCCTATTCAGACTCGCTTTCGCTGCGGCTCCGTCTCTTCAACTTAACCTCGCATGCAATCGTAACTCGCCGGTTCATTCTACAAAAGGCACGCCATCACCCATTAACGGGCTTTGACTTGTTGTAGGCACACGGTTTCAGGTTCTATTTCACTCCCCTTCCGGGGTGCTTTTCACCTTTCCCTCACGGTACTGGTTCACTATCGGTCACTAGGGAGTATTTAGCCTTGGGAGATGGTCCTCCCGGATTCCGACGGAATTCCTCGTGTTCCGCCGTACTCAGGATCCTCCTAGGTGCCTTCCAAATTTCATCTACGGGGTTTTTACCCTCTTTGACTGACTTTTCCAAGTCATTCGACTATCTGAAAGAACTACCATATTGGAGTCCTACAACCCCAATGAGCAAGCTCATTGGTTTGGGCTTTTCCCGTTTCGCTCGCCGCTACTCAGGGAATCGAATTTTCTTTCTCTTCCTGCAGGTACTTAGATGTTTCAGTTCTCTGCGTCTACCTCGAATGCGCTATGTATTCACGCAAACGTAACATCCTATAAAAGATGCTGGGTTCCCCCATTCGGAAATCTCTGGATCATAGCTTACGTACAGCTCCCCAAAGCATATCGGTGTTAGTCCCGTCCTTCATCGGCTCCTAGTGCCAAGGCATCCACCGTGCGCCCTTATTCACTTAACCTTATCAACCTTGCGGTTGGGTTTTGATCTTTCTTCTAGCGATAGAAGTCCGATCAAGAAAATAAGCAATTGAACTTATTAAAAAACTCATTCAACGCGGTGTTCTCGGTTTGTATTACTAATTTACTTCAAATATCCAGTTTTCAATGAACAAAA
>NZ_JBFOFT010000019.1:0-7815 GCF_040887425.1 Enterococcus sp. C53 | reverse complement strand
AGACTGGAACTTTCGTTCCTTTTTCAATGACTTTTTCTACTGGTTCTTTTGTGACGGTATTGCTTGTTTCTACTCGACTGATTTCATTGCCCTCTCCATCATAAGTAACCTCATAGACGATCGTTCTAGTTCCATCTTCTCCTGCTGTTTTGACTTGTGTAACCCCTTCTTCCAATTCTGGGTTTTCTATCATTTTTGTCGTATACGGAAGCGTTTCAGTCACTGTTTCTTCTTTAACTACAGTTGTCCCCTTTGTTTCTTTTTGTTTAGTGACAACAGGTTCTTTTGTATCAGAAGGTGCTGACTTCTCATCGATCAATACATACCCTAAGAGCTCATAGCCAGGAATCTCTGTAGAAATAAATGGCAACTTTTGGCCTTTTTCTAAATAGATCGTCTGATTATAATGATCTAAATTGAGATCAACCTCTTCTGCTTTAGCGACAATAGGAATGCTGCTTAAGGAACTACTGACCAGTAAGCTAAGCAAAAATTTATTTTTTTTCGCTTTTCTCGCTAAAAGCACCCAACTAAATAAGAATATTCCTGTACCTAAATAAACATATTTTAATGTGTCTAGCTCATTCGTTTGTGGCAGTACATTTGCTTTACGTTCTTCTTTTTTAGAATAAACCATGTAATATTTTTGATTTTCGTGAATACTGACTTTAGGTAATTCTTTTGTCATAGTCTCTTTTTGCGCATTTGAAAGATCCTTTGACAATATAGGTATCAGCTCTATTTTTACTTCATTCTTTAATGGATGAAAAATAGAGGAAGTTTCACTAATTTCATCCGCTGAAACCAGTGTATTCGGCTGACTGATAAAAATAAATGAGCCAATCGCAACAGAAAATAATCCTTGAGATAATTTTCTCAAAGTATATTTTACAACTCTTTCTTCTGATCTTTTTTTGTAAACATTCATTTTGCCTTTCTCCTATTTTTAGTTTAATTTTTTCACAAGAAATTAAGTTAGAAAAACACGCAATAATACTGACTAAAAAGCCGAATTACTACGTGTTTCATTCTTTTATAAAAAAATGTTACGCAGGCCCATTGATCAAATTCCATTCTACTTGACCAGAATAAGTTCCTGCTCGTACTTGAGAAACATCTGGTATCACTAATTTTAAATCCCCAAGATCATAATCATAGACACCATTATTCACAGCACTTCCCCCATTTATACTTTTCATAATAGTATTTGGCACAGTGGTAATTTGATCATTTACTGTTCCTGTAATTCCGTTATCTGAGAGAGCTTTTAAGTCGGTACTTGGGGAATAAGTTCCTAATCCAGTACTTATATTTTGCATAACTGTCCCATGACTATTAGTTGTCTGAATATATGCATTAGGAATTGGAATATTATCCCAAATTAATTGTGCAGTAACGTACCATTCATTTTTAGTTCTTGTCCGATCCTTTACACCAACATTGAAACTATCTGTTTTGGGAATCAGTATTTTTTGTTGTCCAGATGAATGAAGATCCGTTGAACCAATTTTAAATGTTGTAGGATAATAGGCCAGACCTAAACTTCCAGTAGGATTTAGTTTTTTATTATCTACAGATGTATCAAATTTATCACTGACCCATCCTGCTTTAAACTCTGCTTTGCTATTAATAAAATCACTAAAACTGTTAATAGATTGAATAGTTTGTTCAAAAACTTGATCAGTCGGTGCCCATCCTGTTAAGGCATAATTATCTTTTGTCGGCACATTGCTTTCCAACCAATCTCTTATTTTATTTTGTAGATCTTGTCCTAATAATTGTGAAAGTTGCTCATATTGATTAGTTGGAATGGCGGTTTGATAAAAATAATAACTTAAATCTGTAGGTTGATCGGTTTCTCTGTCAATATATGGATTTTCAGCTACCTTTCCAGTATCAGCATTAATTCTTATTTCGCACTTAGGTTTATAACCTGACTGAGAATAAGGATAAGACAATAATCTATTATCAGAAGCAACAATCAAAGCTGGCAAAGGAATATAACCAAGACTGTATAAATAGAACATTCCAGTATTATTTGTAAGACTATCACCCAAATCAGCATTGCTATTGATACGCCAATTATCCATATGAATTTCATCTAATCTGATACAATCATAAAACATTGATTTAAAATCCATCACATTAGAAGTATCCCAGTTACCTGTATCTCCAATGGATACTAATGATGGACAATTGAAAAACATATTTGACATATCAGTTACTTTGGAAGTATCCCAGTTAGATAAATCAAGATTCTGTAACTTTACGCAATTTAGAAACATTCCTGACATATTAGTTACATTAGAAGTATTCCAATGGCTAGTATCACCTATAGATGTCAATTGACTTGAATTATTTTCAGGCATCCAAAACATTTCATACATATTAGTTACATTTCCTAAAGTCCATTGTTGTTGGATTTCTTTTAAATTAGCTAATTTATTAAATGCAATACCCATATTTGTTACATTAGGCAATGTGTTGTCTCCAAAAGAAATGGTAGTTAAATTTGGTATAAAACTACCATCAAAAGAAGCATACATTGAAGTTACATTATCCATATCCAGCCCAGAAAAATCAATTGAAGTTAAATTGGGATAGCTTTGTCCAGCTACTGCAAATAGATAATCAAGAGAAACTCCATCAGGTGTATTATTTACTAACTTTATTTTGGTATTTTCAACAGAAACAAATTTGATACTGCGTACATTGTTTGGGAATATAGCAGCGGCATTATGCAAACCAATTTCGATTTTAACTGATAGCATTTTTCCATATAACTTAATTTTAGAAGGAATTACTAGGTTTTCTTTCTGTCCTTTATAACCTGTGATAACGATAGAATCATTCTCTAATTTATAAGTAGTATGGTCTATATCCAAATCCTGTCCTTCAACAGTCTTGGCTTGATTAGGTGTAACTGCAAGAACGGATTTATCAGTTTTCTTTTTAGAAGAATTAGGTGATTCTTCTATTACTTCATTTTCAGATTGATATACATCATCACCAGTTTTTTCTTCTGAATCAGTTATCTCTTCATTTGTTGTCTCTATGATAGATTTATTTTCTTGTTCTACTTGATTCTCTGCCGTTTCAGCTTCCTTATCAGATTGAGAAGCAATAATGGCTTGATCTTCTTCGGCATAGCTGTTTAAGATCCTGCTGTTACTAATCAATCCTAAAAGGAGAGTAGAACAGAGCAGTCCACTTATTAATCGTTTCAATCCTCTCACCTTCTTCCATTCAATATTCCTATAATTGATTATTGATAACGAAAAAATAGATAATACTCATGCCCATTGTTCCCAATGCACACAGTAAACTAAATATATTCAAAAAAAGCAATCGTTTTTCCAACTGTTGCTGAACTACTTTTTTATAGTCTTTTAAAAAAAGATATAGACTCACTATTAGAAAAATGATTCCTAAAGTCATGTAAACCATCGGATAGATATACATTTAGTTTCTCCCCTTCGCTATCTTTTTTAAATAATAGAGAGTACCAGCAAATAAAACGATCACAACTCCTATCCAGGAATACCCATCACTCATGATTTCTCCTGTTTGTGGAAAAATACCGCTTTTTTCTTTAACAATGTTAGAACTATCCGGTTGATTCTTTATAGGGGAATCTTCTCCCGGTAAAGCTTTATCAGGTGCAATCGTTTCCCATAACTCCACAGCTACATCCGTTTCTTTTGAGTCTGCCATATCTGCAAAAATCATCGTAGATGATTGTAGAAAGAAAACGCCTAAAAACAGAAGAAGTATCATCTTAAATTTCTTATGTTTCATTTTATTTTCCTCTCTTTCTACTTCTTAGAAGCAAGAAAACTATCATCATGAAGGCCAATAAAGCAAATACAAGTGAGCCAATACTTACCCATTTCGGAATTTGGATTTGAAAGACAGATTCTTGATTAATTTTATCGGCCTGTTCTTCCGTGATCTCAAATTCTTTTTCGAACTTCCATTCTTTTTTATCACCGGTCACTACTCCCTTAAATAGATATTTGCCAGGTTTTAAGTCTTCTTTTACCCAGTCAAATTGAAACGGGAAAACAGAGAAAGGGGCTATACTGACATTTTTTTGTTCTTTCGTTCGTACCACTTCTTTTGTTTTCTGATCGATGATCTGTCCTTCTACTTTCGAATCTGGAAATATATAAGGGTTCGGATTTAAAATATCTGCTTGAATAATTCGACGACCATCATAAAGAATCGGCCCAACATCTTCTAGTTCGACTGAAATATATTTCTTCATTTGATTTTCTGTTTCATTCGTCAATACTACACCTAAAGTGTAACTATACGTATTTTCAACAGAGACCGTTTGTTTACTTTTTTCTTCATCTTTTTTTTCAGAAACAACAATTCCTCCCAACACGATTCCTTCAAATCGATCTTTAGGCATCGTTACAGTTAATGTTGTTTCTTTCGTACTATTTGCAGGAACTTTCACTTCTGACTGATTGGCCTTAACAATTTGTGTTAATGGTGTCTTCAACAACTTGTGATTTTTAATCATGCCCGTATAATCAATGATCCCATTAGGATTCGTATTTGCATCGGTTACTTTAATTTCTAATGTTTTTTCCTTTGAAGATTCATTGATCAACTTCACTTTGATTTCATCTTTTTCTTCAGGGTTTTCTTTCAAATAAAAATAGCCAACAGAGGAATCCAATTGATGAGCATTTGGCACACCTTCGATGGTAAATCCACCAATCCCTTCTTCCCCATAAGCAATGGTTCCACCACAGAAAAAGATAGATAAGATTAATATTGTAATACCAATCGCTCGTTTCATTTTATTCCATCCTTCTTATATTTATCAGCGTTGTTACATCAATATTGCATTGCCATCATTCATATAAATACTTGAAAAAATTTCTTATCAGAATTAATAGCCACTCATTTGTTATTCATCACGATCAACGAATTTACATGTATACTAATAGGTAAACTAACATTCTAATGAATTAGTTTACCTATTAGTAATTACCCCAACATTACCAATATTAATTAGTACCAACAGTGGTTCCAGGAGTGACTGCTAAATTCCATGTTACTTTTCCAGAATAATTACCAGCCTTTAAACTAGTTGCATCAGGAATATTAAGTTTTAACGTACCTAAATCGCCTAGTTTATAATCATAAGTTCCAATACCTACAGTTGTATTTTCTTTGCTCATAATTTTCGTAGGGCTCATGCCAATAGATACATTTTTCTCTCCTGTAACAACTACTGGATTCTGAGCTACTAAATCACTTTCCATAAAATTATTTTTACCATTATTATTATTTTGCATTACTGTGCCATTCGTATTATTCAGTTGAATTGTTGAACCTGGTAAATCACCTTTTGTCCAACTTAATGTTGCAGTTAATTCCCAATTATTGTTTGTATGAGTGTTATCTTTTACACCAATATTATATGTTGTATTAGGGACAGTATCATTATTTCCAGAATCAGGTAATGTTAGAGTACTCTGTCCTAGACTTCCAGAAAAGTTAAAAGCTTTTGGATAATAAGCGATTCCAAGATTTCCATCTTCTCCACTAACAGCTCCTTGTTCATTTAGGCCCTTGTCAGGATTATCAGGATCCGTAGGAGCTTTAGGGGTATCTGTATGAGGGACAGTTAATGTCGCTGAAACTGGAGTATCCGCAGTAGATGGATTAGCATCAGATCCTACACCAGTAGCTGCAAATACACTTCCACCATTTACCAATGAAGCTATTAAAACAGCACTACTCAATAAGATATTTGTTTTTTTCATTTTTGAACCTCTCCTTTTCTAATTTTTTACAAAGACAAAAACAAATAAAACATAAAGACAATTCCGAATTGCACTTTACATGTAAAAAATATATCCAAAAGTTAAAATTATCAAGATAGCTAATTTTTCTTTTTATTGTAATTAAAAGAAAAAAAACGAAAAAAAGATAAGTTTATTCCACGATAATACTAAAAAACAAGCCAAATGCATATCTTCATACTTAATAAATAACAGTTTATTTGAATGTCTTAAACAGTTAAACTAGCTGTTTTATAATTTTTGCATTAAAATTATCAGTGAAAGCAAATAAGTTAAACGTATTATATGACATTCACTTTTTTGATAAATAGAAAAATTATTTACAAAATAATTGAATAGCATCATCTAAAATAGTATTATGTTTATATTTCATCGAGTAAGTTCTAAACTTTTATAGTCGTTAGACGTAAAAAATTCCTTTTAATTTGACATGCGGATGCTTTCCACTTATCAGTACATAAAAAAGAGTTTTTTATTGCTTTAGTTACTTCGTCCACTTATAGAATCACATGTTCTTTTAGGTTTCGCATACGACTAGACCGAAAATGTCTAAATGGCTCTTTTTCAATAAGGACTGATGAGTTGTGAAAAATCAAGTCTGGGTAAAAATGCTCCTCATTTTGGCTCAGATTTTTTGTTATCCTACTTTGATTAATTGATTAATCAAAAAGATTCTAATTCTCATGTTCTCAAATGATTTAAATCCGTAGGATACTAGTTTCATTGTCTTTATGTGGGTATTCTTCGCTCCTATTTTTACAGTGTAGTAGGGATAGATCATCGCGTTGGTGATGCCTTCTTCATAGGTCAGAAGTTTTTGAAGCTTCTTCCGAAAGCCGTCATCTAACGTTTCGGGAAGTTCTGCTGATAAGGAGAAAAATCAGTCAGGGTCTTTGTCTCGAAAAGCTTCAACTAATTCATGAAAAAAGGGCTACGCCTCCTCTTGATGTGCCCCCCAAAAGTTAGACTAGAAATGTAGTGCACCCAATAACCTGGACTAATATTCAAGTTAAGGGGTGTTTTTCGTGAAAGAGCTTATCTCATTGGTTATCGCACCAATTTTTGTTGGACTGGTCATCGAACTAGTTTCTCACTGATTAGACGAGAAAGACGATAACTAAGCAAGTTGTCTCTAACCCACATGTTCAGAGTCGCAACGAACATAAAGAAAGCCAACCCTACTCGCAATAGGGTTGGCTTTTGTGCTATTCGTGTATAGCTTATCTAATTTCGCACTCATATTATACCATCACTAATTTAAATGCTCAACTTAAATGTCCTTATACAAATATTAATCTATACTCAATTTGTCTTTTGCTTATCCAGGTATACTCAATTGACCTTCTTGTTTTTCACTAAGTTAACAAAATTTAAATGTTCTACTAAAAAAGTAAGAAAATACGTAAAAAAATAAAGGTCAAATTTTTTGACCTTTTTATACTGTCTTCTCGAAAATAGTTTTGCTAATATCATTTGTGCCTATTTTTACTTTCTCGATTTTTACAACTTCGTGAGATTCTAATAAAGATTTAGATAAGTTTTTATTGGTTGTCCCATTTAACGCTAATAATGACTGTGGCACATATTGGTTTTCTGTCCTAACACATGTTAAAGCTATTATCATTTTACTTGTACGAATAGCTTTGTCAAAACTCAAATTATAAAATGAACCATTATCACATATCCTAACTGTCATTTTTCTAGATAAATGGCATAAATTTTCAGCGCTAAGTGACAAAAGCAACTAATTTTTCATGATAGATTTTTAAATATCTCAATCTATCTCCAAAATTAGTTGCTTTTGTAGCTATAGTTGACTATGAATATGACAAATAATTAGAAAAAACTGTGCCAATTAAATATAAAAATGACAGATAGGGTCTCACGCTCTTTGTTTTTCGCCATTTAAAGATTGAAATTTTTGCCATTTAAAAAGAAAAGTGACACCTGAGTTAGTAATTTATTTTTTGTTTTTTTCATAAAGCACATA
>NZ_JBFOFT010000018.1:0-13056 GCF_040887425.1 Enterococcus sp. C53 | reverse complement strand
GGCCTGATGAATCGAAATGATTCATCAGGCCTATTTTTATTTCACTGATAAAGTTTAACGTGTCTTAATACGGTTGAAATAGGATCATGTACCTTACTTAATAAGAAAAAAATAAAAATTATTTTTAATAACAACCTATGATCCTTTCCAAGCTTGTAGATATTTTGGTTTAGATTTTTTTAGGTGCGTTCAATTCTACAGCGGAGGGAATGAGAAAGTTTTCTAAACAAGTTTGGAAATTCCTAAACATGTTCAGAACACACAGAAAACACTTACATTCTAAAAAAGATTCTTTATACTAGATTTTGAAGAAACAGTGGCCACAGCGTTCTTCTATTTATAAATAGCCTTCAGCGCCGCGCTCAACAAAAGCTCAAATTGATTCAGTGTCGTGCCAAAGAAAAGATTTGGTTGGTAATCAGATATTTTTTGTGGAATATAGGTTTCCGTGCTAATGGTTAATGTTGCCAGCGTACCGATTTTTGAATTTTTTTGCCCAACAAATGCGATCACATCGATAAAGTGATCGTTCGCAATTTTAGCTAATTCGGCTAATCGAACTGTATCACCAGAATTGGAAATAATAAAAAGCAGAATATCTTGTTGCACTTGCTGTCTAAGAAATTCTAAATGACTATTGGCCGTCGCACGAAATCCATATAGATTAAGAGATTCCGAAAAATAATTGGCTAGATTTTGCGAAAAACCTGAGCCAAGAATCATAATCCGTTTATCGCGATACGCAGACATTAAATGTATGAATGCTTCCTTCTCCTCATTGGAGAATGTGCTTGGCATCGTAATGTCAGATTGGCTGTTTCCTAGAGCAAATACCAACTCACTATAACCGGAATATCCAATTTTCTTCGCCATATTGATAATCGTTGCAGTAGAAACATACGATGCTTTGGCAACGTCACGAATCCCAATATTTTTTAAAGACTGACGATTTTTTTTCATAAATCGTAAGGCTTCAGCTTCTGAGTCATTCAGTTGGTATTTATCTATAAGCATTTCAACATCCATAAGATTCACCTCAAATTTTATCTAATAGGAGTATTATATTATGACAGAAACGAAATTTATTCAAGATCCGTGGTCAAAAATGACTACCCGTAACGGCTTACGTGGAGATGAAGCTATCTCAGCATTACAGAAATCGATTCGTCGAGGCAAAGAAAAAGAAGCCTGTGAATTTGCTTATGAAATGTATATCACCTCACCACAATTTGAAGAGAAACTCTGGAGAAGGCTATTGGCGATCAGTGTTGAGGATGTGGGCATGGGCAATCCTATGGCCGCCATCATGATCAATAACTTAAACGCCATGCGCAAAGAATTCCAATACAATGAATCCGATCGTGCGATGTATTTTTTCCACGCGATTCGTTACCTATGCCAATCTGAAAAAGATCGTTCATCGGATTTACTTAAGAACATTGTTATCAAGAGTTTCGCTATGGGATATATTCCAGAAATTCCTGATATTGCGCTGGATAAACATACTGTTCGGGGACAGGCAATGGGGCGTGGTTCAGAACACTTTTTGCATGAAGCAAGTAAAGTGATCCCCCAAGCAAAAGTTGATAATGACTACAAGGAACAATACGAAAAAATCATCGAGACCTATGATCCAGATCACGTCGTGCCAAGTACGTTTTCATTTAATCCTTGGCAAGTATAGGAGGAAGTTATATGGAAAATTCTGCGTTTATCATGAAACTGAATGACATACTTAGCCCCATCGCAGCCAAGATAGGTAATCAGCGCCACCTAAAAGCTATATCCAGCGGTATGATGTTTGGCCTACCCTTTATTGTTATCGGTTCTTTTTTTCTGATTTTTGCAAATCCACCCATCAATATTGATCAATACAATCCAGATACAGCTAATATTTTCATGAAATTTATGGCCAGCTGGAAAGATTTTGCCGTAGCAAATTATGATCTCATCACAGCCCCTTATAATTTGACAATGGGAATCATCGGATTCATTAGTGTTTTTGGCATTGCATTTTCCCTTGCCAATGAATACAAAATTAATCCTTCCATGAATGGCATGGTTGCATCTGTCATTTATCTAATGGTTTGTACACCAGTGGAAGAAGGTGCCATCAATCTTAATTTCCTTGGGACAAACGGATTGTTCGTCGCAATTATCATCGGCTTGCTAGTAGTGGAAATCAACCGACTATTTGAAGTAAAAAATATTAAGTTGAAACTCCCAGATACAGTTCCACCCATGGTAGCAACCTTTATCAATATGCTCGTTCCACTGCTGACAAATATATTCATCTTTTATGGCATCAATCTGATTTTCTTGGCAGCAACAAACAAAATCTTCCCTGAAGCAGTGATGGAAGTCCTGACTCCAGCAACGAACATCGCTGGCAGTCTAGGTGGTTTCTTATTGATCGTGACTTTGGGTAACATCCTATGGCTATTTGGTATCAATGGCTCGTCAATTATTTTCCCTATCGTCTTTACATTGGGAATGGCTCAAACTGGTTTGAATGCTGAACAACTGGCAAATGGTGAGACCATGACACACTTAATGAACTTACAAATGTTCCGTATTTCTGTACTTGGTGGAGCCGGTGGTACTTTGGGTTTGGTTTTATTGATGATGCGAAGCAAAGTACCCGAATATCGCACAATTGGAAAATTGTCATTGGTTCCTGGAATCTGTTCCATCAACGAACCAGTGATTTTCGGATTACCTATCGTTTTTAACCCTATTTTGGCAATTCCATTTTTGATTACGCCCATCATTTCATTATTGCTGACCTACTTTGCTCAGCAACTAGGATGGATTGGGATTGGATTTATCGTCGATCCTTCCTTCACACCTTTTTTTGCACAAGCTTATCTTTCAAGTATGGACTGGCGCAATATTCTCTTTTGCCTACTGTTGATCGTCATCAGCATCTTCATCTACTATCCATTTTTTAAAGTCATGGAGAGCAATAAAACAAAATTAGTAGATGAAAAACTATAGTCGTCATTCTTAACCTTGTAACGAAAATATGGTTCTATACTATTTAGTGTTGATGGGAAATCTTAGGGTTTCCCATCAACCTATTTTTTATAAAAAAGTATATATAAAGAGATATTCGATTGGCAGAATAAGCAACGGATTAAGTGATCTTTAGGAATATTAATTCTTCTTCAATGTCGGAAGAGTCAGGGATGTGTTGAAAAAGGTCCAAAAAACATCCGTCTCCCCAAACCTACAATGTTAAACTGCCCTTGATATTACTGGAACATCTTCTAGAAAGTTTAGGCAAAGAATTTAGAAAAAAATTACAAAACTTACTCAAAAATAAAGAAGGTATACGAAATGAAATGTTTTATCCTTATTATAACGGTAAAATAGAGGCAAAAAACACGCATATTAAGGCATTGAAAAGAGCATCCTACGGGGTTAAATCATTTGAGAATATGAGAATACAGATTTATATGATCAATCAATTAATCAAAGTAAGATAACAAAAAATCTGAGCCAGAATGAAGTTCATTCTGATCCAGATTTGATTTAGCACAACTCATCAGCCCTTATTGACAAAGAGCCAGAAAACCTACAATTCAAGGTTTCTAGCTTAATCAATTACTGTTATCCCTTCTCCAACCTTCTGCTGAACAGATAGACTAATTGTTTCCAGATGTTCAATTGCTTCTGATATAGCTTGCTTATCATTTGGAATAGACTCATCAACATAATATGTAATCCTTGTACCATTGCCATCATTTTCAGTCGTTAGATAGCCTCAATTAACCATAGTTGCTGATAAAGTAGCTGAGTTGTTCATCTTTGGTAAAATTTGATTTCACATCATCTAAAGTTACACTACTATTCACAATATTACTAAAACTATCTTTAAGCTCTTTATTCTCTGTTTCTTTAAAGTATAAGTAATTATTCGGATTCCCTTGATTCTGACTAGTTATTAACACTTTGGGTACTCCTGAATTAATGGTAAAGAAAAAAAATTCTTCGATAAATGATTTTGTGCCTCTGCATCCGAATAAACAGCAACTAAAGAGTAACCTAATTCTTCCTCACCACTTTCTGACCAGTACAATACTATTGGTGTGTTAATAATAACCGACTGTTACTTATTATTTAGAACTGAATCAGTGAATTATAGTACGTATAATTTAACATTGTCACTCGGATTGTACTGTTGAGAGAACTAGTCAAGACTTTGCTGATATGATGAATAATTAATATGAAAATTGATTAATATGTGGCTATTTAATATCAAATTAAATGAAAAAACTAGAAAATAGTTTTTAGAGGCGAATTTTAAAATGAACTTAGCCACTTCATAAAATAAAAAAACATCATTGCCCAATT
The DNA here is from genome assembly GCF_040887425.1 of Enterococcus sp. C53. Classification (NCBI taxonomy): domain Bacteria; kingdom Bacillati; phylum Bacillota; class Bacilli; order Lactobacillales; family Enterococcaceae; genus Enterococcus; species Enterococcus sp. C53. Next base: position 8,700 of record NZ_JBFOFT010000018.1, on the reverse strand, counting down.
TCATGTATTATTGAAGTTCCTACACAATCAATAAAGGATGAAATGACAATGACGCAAACTGAGAATACCACATTTTTACGCAAAGGCAAACACCTTGATTATGAAGAACGAAATAAAATTGAAGCTTGGAAACAAATCGATCGCCCTTTGTCGAATCGTGCAATCGCAAAATTACTCGGACGTGCCCCTCAAACCATTCATAGCGAAGTAAAAGACGGTACGGTTCGCCAAATCAGGCGCCAAGTCCAAAATGGTAAAACCTACGAATATGAATCGTTTGTTTATTCCGCAGATGCTGGTCAAGCCGCTTACGAAAACGCACGAACAAATTCTCGCAAACAACCGAAATGGGTTTCTTCGCCAAAGTTCATGGCGTATGCCGATCATCAAATGAAGACAGAAAAACAAGCGCCTGATGTCGTTGTTGGTCGTGCAAAGAAACTCGGCTTATTTCCAAATGAGACAATCCCTTGTACCACAACCCTTTACACCTATATTGATCTCGGCTGGCTGGAAACAAAAAATATTGATCTGCATCTCAAGGTTCGACGAAACACCAAGCGATCACAGAGTAGGAAGAATAAAGAAATTCTCGGCGATTTGATCGAAAATCGACCAGATATTGTCGATACTCGTGAACGTTTTGGTGATTGGGAAATTGATACGGTGAACGGACTGCGCGTTGGCAAAGACCAAGCATTGCTTACATTGACCGAACGTAAAACACGTTACGAAATAATCATCAAAATCGATGGAAAAGCAGCTAATCCAGTTGATCGTGCACTGACTGCTTTAAAAGAAGCTGCGGGCAACGATTTCGAAGTGCTTTTCAAAACGATTACTTCAGATAATGGGGCTGAATTCGCTGGTCTAACCACACTTCTTAAAGATATTACGGAAGTTTATTTCACCCATTCCTATTCTTCATGGGAACGAGGGACCAACGAAAATCATAATGGGATGATTCGCCGTTTTATACCGAAAGGAACACGTATGGAAGATGTAGCGTTGACTACCATTCGTCGTGTACAGGATTGGATGAACAATTTGCCGAGAAGAATATTGGGTTACGCCACTCCGCGTGAGTGTTTATTGAACGAGCTATCGGAGCTATCCTTAGCCGCTAGATAACCAACAAAAACTAAATAACCAATGAATTTCAATAAGTGGCTAACTTGCACTTGAAATTTGGGGAATAAAATTGGATATCATTTGATTAAGCATTATCTAAGAATTAAGTGTGCGAAGAAAAAAGCAAAGGGAAGCCAAAGTAAAAAGAAAATGATACAGCGATCAGATTGTTTATTCTTGAGTTTAGAGGAAAAAATTACAAGTATTAATTTTATACTATTTTTATTATGAATAATATCCATGTGATGTGCTTGCAAGTAGTCTTATCAATCAGAATATGGTTCATCAAAATAAGTACCTATCCTTTATTAAAGGGGAGCGTCAATAATTTTGTGTAAATGATTCTTCCCTACTGCAGATTGTTTCTAATTCTCAATCAGTTGGCTTAGCATTTGTTCAAGTTCGCCTTCGGCCTGATGAAAGCCTTTATGACTGCGACCTAGGAATTTTTGGTTGTAAGTATCAAAAGACGAGACTAAGAAACGTTCCATCGACTCTTCGTTTTGGAACTGCTCCTTGCGGTGGCTGTATTTCTTGATTTGCTTATTAAAGGATTCAATCAAGTTCGTAGAATAAATACTCTTGCGTATGGCCAAGGGGAAATCATAGAAAGTGAGCAAGTGATCGTTCGAAAGAATCGATTCAACCACTTTTGGATAGCTGGTTTTCCATTTTTTCGCAAAAGCACCACGTGCTTCCAACGCCACCTCTTTAGATGAGGCTTGATACACCATTTTAAAATCATCACAGACTTCCTTACGATTATTGACACGCACTTTGTGACTGATATTACGGGAAACGTGTACACAACAATGTTGAAAACGAGCTTTGGGATAGAACCGACTAATCGCTCCTACCACCCCCTTTAAGCCATCCGTGATGAACAGGAGGACATTTTTCAAACCGCGCTCTTGAAGGTCCAATAAAATTTCCTCCCAAATCGTGATGGATTCAGTCGGTGCAATCGCATAGCTCAATACTTCCTTTGATCCGTCCGGGCGAATGCCAACTGCGATATGAATAGCTTCCTTGGCGACGGTTTTCCGCTTTAACGGAATATACGTTGCGTCCATATAAATAGCAGCATAACGGTCATGAAGCTCCCGCCCTTTAAACGCCGTTACCTCTTCTGTAAATGATTTTGTTATATTGGACATGGTTTGGGGCGTGTAGTGATGCCCATACATTTTCTCAATCAAGTCTGCGATTTCCGACATGGTAATACCTTTTCGGAAGAGGTGAATGACGGTCTCCTCTAACGTGTCATTCGTCCGTCTATAAGCAGGAACAGTCTGCTGCTTGAACTCGCCATTGCGGTCGCGCGGAATCTGGAGATGAAGTTCCCCATGCTCGGTCTTGACCGTAGGGTCATAGGAGCCGTTACGAGAATTACCCGTGTTAAAACCAATGCGATCATACTTTTCGTAATCTAGGAAAGCCGTTAACTCCGTTTTGAGAAGCGTATTGACTGCTTTCTCCAAATGGACACGGAATAATTCATTTAAATCGCCTTTGTTCGCTAGAATCTTTAGAATTTCTGTAGTAAAATCGTTCATAGGAAAGTCCTCTCTTCTGTGAATGTGTTGTGGTAACTCTATTCTACAGAAGGGATTTCCTTTTTTCTATTTACATAAAATATTTTACACTCTCGTCCGAGTGACTTTATGTTTCTAAGCTTTATTCAAATAATATAAAAAATACATTTGACAAATATAAAAATAAGCGCTATCATTTTTTTATTAAGTGAATAGAACCGATTAGGATTGTTATAGTATGATTCAGCACTACACAAAACCTATCAGACCCATTTTTTAGAGAGAATGGGTCTGATAGGTTTTGTTTTTTTTTAGGAGGTGAACTGAAATGAAAATCAAAAAGAAACTAAATAATAATGCAATTATTACTAAAAATGAACAAAACCAAGAAATAATCGTCGTAGGAAAAGGGATTGCTTATGGGAAGACAATCAATAGTTTGGTCGAAAAAAAGAAGATTTATAAAATTTTTGTTCCTGAAAACAAGGGAGATAAAAAGCGGATTTCAGATATGGTTCAGCAAATTCCTGTCCAATACATTGAAATTTCCGAAAAGATTATTTCTTATGCACGAAGAGAATACAAATTGGTGCTAAATGAAAGTATTTATTTGTCTCTTACAGATCATATTTCTTCAAGTATTGAAAGGTACGAACAAGGCGTGTTCTTGAAAAATAAATTTTTATGGGAAATCAAACATTTTTATCCAAATGAATTTATGATTGGAGAAAAAGGATTAGAAATTATTGAAAAAGAATGCGGTATTCAATTAGGCAAGGACGAAGCAGGCTTTATCGGTATGCATATTGTCAGCTGTGAAGTTGGGAAAGGGATGGATGATTTTTATGAAATGACAGCCTTTATCCAGCAGATGTCAAACATTGTCAAATACTATTTTTCTATAGAATTTGATGAAGATTCTATAGATTACTTTCGCTTTGTTACGCACTTAAAGCTCTTTTATTATCGAATCACTCATGATAAAGGAAACTCTATGGGCAACTTAGAAAATGAGATTTTAGAGATCATCAAAAATAAGAGTGTTCAGGCTTATCTATGTGCACTGAAAATCAAAACATTTATTGAAGAAAAGTATCTCTATCAATTAGACAATGAAGAAATTTTATACTTAACTATCCATATCTCACGTATAACCAAACATTTGAATGAGGGGGAAAAAACATGAATTATCCAGAAACGTGCGAACAAATTATTGAAAATGTCGGCGGCGAAAAAAATATTCAGTCTGTTGTCCATTGTGCAACCCGTCTACGCTTTGTGTTAAAAGATGAATCAATAGCGGATGACGAAGCAGTTAAAAATATTCCGGGAATTCTTTCGCTGGTAAAAAAGGCTGGACAATATCAGTTGGTGATCGGCAATAATGTTGATCAGGTATATAACGAATTAACTAAAAAATTGAATATTTCCAATGAAAGAAATGAAAAAGATAATCGTTCACTTTTTGACAAGATCATCGGTTCTATAACGGGATCGATTTCCCCAGTCATCCCTTTGCTAGCTGGCGCAGGGATGGGGAAAGTCTTGCTCCTCGTATTGACCTTGACGGGGATACTATCCGATGAGTCTCAAACCTATGTCTTTTTAAATATGATTTTTGATACTGGTTTTTATTTTATGCCTGTCTATGTGGGATTTTCAGCAGCAAAAATATTTGGTGCCAATCAATATTTAGGCGCATTTATTGGATTAGTAACCGTGCATCCAACTTGGGTGGAGCTGGTTTCGGCAGGAGAACCTTTTCAATTTTTAGGAATAGGCATGGAATTGGTGAAATATTCTTCTACTTTAGTCCCAGCGATTCTTTCCGTATGGATTATGTCTTACATTGAAAAAGGTGTTCGTAAAGTGGTGCCAGAAATGATCAAAGTATTTGCAGAACCTATGTTGGTCATGCTGATTGCTACACCGTTAACATTCATTGTGATTGGTCCAATCGGTGATTTTATTTCGCAAGGCGTTGCAAATGCCAGCATGTTCTTGTTCAATCATGGTGGGTTTATTGCTATTCCTATTCTTGCAGCTGCCTATCCATGGTTAGTTTCTATCGGAATTCACAAGGCATTAAGTCCAATCAGTATCGCACTAGTAGCAGAACAAGGATTTGATCCAATTATCCGTGTGGTTGCCTTATGTGCCAATATGTCCCAAGCGGCAGCATCCTTGAGTGTTTCTTTAAAAACAAAAAACAGCAAGTTAAGATCTTTAGCTTTCTCTTCTAGTATTACCGCTTTTCTTGGAGGAATTACTGAGCCGGCCATGTACGGCGTAAACTTAAAACTGAAAAGACCGATGTATGCAAGTATGATTGGTGGCGCAGTTGCCGGATTGGTCGCAGGCCTATTAAAATTAAAGGCATTTATCTATGTCACACCAGGGATTTTGAGTCTTCCTATGTGGATCTCTAAAGAAGAAAATTATATCTGGTTTGCTATTTTAACAATGGTGATTGCGACGGTAGCTACCTTTATTGCTACATGGATTTTAGGATTTGATGATTCTGAATTTGCTGATACACCTTCAAAAGAAAAAATAAATCTCTCAGAAAAATATATGGTAAAAAGTCCGGTCAAAGGGAATGTTCAGCCATTAACTGAAGTAAACGATGAAACGTTTGCGAGTGGAATCATGGGCAAAGGAGTGGCAGTCGATCCGACAGAAGGCAAAGTATTTGCTCCAGGAAATGCTGTAGTCACGGCGATGTTTAATACCGGACATGCCATTGGTCTGCAATTAGACAACGATGTGGAATTATTGATCCACATCGGTATTGATACCGTTTCTTTAAATGGCGAACATTTCTTTGGAAAAGTTAAAAAAGACCAAGAAGTGAAAACAGGAGACTTATTGGTGGAATTTGATCTAGAAGCGATCAAAGAGTTAGGATACGATCCGGTTGTAATGATCATTGTGACAAATAGCAATGACTTTTTAGAAGTTCTACCAGTGGAAGAAAATCAGGTGGAAAATACTTCTGATTTATTACTGATTGCTTAAAAAAGAAAGTAGGGAAGATGATTGTATAAAGTAAACGATGATTTTTTATGGGGTGTTGCAACTTCAGCCAGTCAAATTGAAGGTGCTTGGAAAGAAGACGGAAAAGGGATGTCTATAGCGGACTGCTTACGTTTTCGACCAGCGATTGATGTAAAAGATTATAAAAAGGTAAATGAAGTAGATACAGAAGAAATTGAACAAGCCTTGTCAGATACGAATGATAAAAATTGGGCGAAACGCTATGGAGTAGATTTTTACCATTACTATAAAGAAGATATTGCGCAATTAGCAGAAATGGGGATAAAAGCCTTTCGTTTTTCTATCGGCTGGACAAGAATCTTTCCAGAGGGAACCGAAGACCAACCCAATCAAATGGGCTTAGACTATTACTTGGAGTTAGTAAAGGAATTGAGAAAATATCAAATTGAACCAATCGTGACGCTCTCTCATTATGATATGCCTTTAGCGATCGTTTTAAATTCTGATTCTTGGTATGATCGTCAAACGATTGCCTTATATGAAAAATTTGCAACGACCGTGATTGACTACTTAAGCGAATATGTGAATTATTGGATTCCGTTTAATGAAATCGACAGTATCATTCGACATCCTTTTGCTTCTGCAGGATTAGTCAAAGATCGATTCACAGGAAAAAACTTTGAAGAAGTAATCTATCAATCTATGCATCATCAATTTATCGCTTCTGCTCTCGTAGTTGATTACTGTCATAAGAACTACCCTAAAATGCAGGTCGGGTGTATGATCACGAAAACAACGATTTACCCTTACGACAGTCATCCTGAAAATATCCTGCAAAGTATGTTACAGATGCGGGAAGTGTATGCATTCAGCGATATACAAGTACGTGGAGAATATCCAGCCTATCTATTGAAAAAATTAGAAAATGAGCATATCTCTTTGTCTTTTTCTGAAGGCGATCCAACCTTTTTAGCAGAAAATACTGCTGATTTTATTGCGTTCAGCTATTATTCTTCTGTATGTACAGCAGCCGATACTACTGGATTGAAGGTCAGTTTGGCCAATACGACTAAAGGTGTGTACAATAAATATCTGCAACAGACTGATTGGGGCTGGCAAATTGATCCAGTCGGCATACGTATTTCTCTAGTAGAGCTGTATGACCGCTACAATAAACCACTATTTATTGTCGAAAATGGCTTAGGAGCCGCTGATCAACTGACAAAAGAAGGACGAGTTCACGATACTTATCGTATTGATTATTTACGGCAGCACATTCAGGAAGTTTTGCGCTCTGTAAAAGAAGACGGAATTGAGCTTTTAGGTTATTGTACTTGGGGAGCAATGGATATGATCTCAGCATCTACGAATCAAATGTCTAAAAGATATGGCTTTCTCTATGTTGATTTAGATGACTTTGGCAATGGAACCTTCAAGCGCTATAAAAAAGACAGTTATTTCTGGTACCAAAAGTTACTTGATTTTGATACGGAGATCCCAGAAAACTTTTTTGATAAATAATATCTTCTACATGCATTTTTATATAGAAAATTGACAAACGCTTTCATTGGTGTTATATTCCTATTAGAGTTAGGATTGTGACTTCAATGAAGGCAAGACCTAGGCCAAGCGACTATTTTAGTGGCTTTGTTTAGGTCTTGTCTTTTTTTGTCGTTTTTAAAGTAAGGAGGTGAAATAATGAAGATAAATAAAGTTTTAAATAATAATCTTGTATTTTCTAAGAACAAAGATGGCGAAGATATTATTGTAGCAGGTTTAGGTATAGGTTTTCAAAAGATAAAAGGTGATGAGATTGAACAGAAAAAAATTGAAAAAATCTTTCAAAATATTGCAAAGAAAGAAAGTACGAAACTGATAAAAATGTTAAATGAGATTCCAATAGCTTACTTTAATTGTACAGAGGAAATACTTAAACAAAATCATGAATTCTTTGAAAATAATTTTACGAATTCAACAGTACTTGTTGCTATTATTTAAAATAGGGATAATTTTTTAAAGACAGGGAAAAAATAGTAAAACAGGGGAGTATCAAATGAGTGAACTAAAAAAATTTTCTACGTCTACTTTAGCTGAGTTGCAAAAAGACGAAAAGCATCTTTACTATGTTTATTGCTTGGTCGATCCTAGAAACAACCAGACTTTTTACATTGGGAAAGGAAAAGGAAATCGTATTTTTGCCCATCGTCAAGCGGCAATGAGTATGTTAAGAAAATCAGATTTACTTGAAGAAAATGAAACAGCTAAAACATTGAAAATAAAAACCATCCAAGAAATAAACAGAATGAATCTACAAATACTAAGTTACATACTTAGTTATGGTTTAACTGAGAGCGAGGCTTATGCCAGTGAGAATACGTTAATCAATTATGCTCAACTGATTCAAGGAATTTCTTTGACAAATTTAGTAAAAGGGCATGGTTCTAAGGCAATGTTAGTGGAAGAGATAGAAGAGCAATATGGATTCCAACCGGTGCCAATCAATGAAATAGCGACAGATGAGTTGATTTTAGCAGTAAAAGTGAGAGATGCTTTTAATCTTTGTAAAGATGAGTCAAAAGAATATCCGATTGACGACAGTTTTCGTGATGATGATAATTTAAAATCTCGTACGCTAGGTAACTGGGTAATTGGTCGCGATAAAATAAATCGAATTCGCTATGTTATAGCTGTTAATACAGGAGCAGACAACGCGGTTGTTGCTGCATATAAAGTTTCTTCTCAATATTCGGAATCGAAGAAATTTGAAAATGGCCGAACACGCTATGCATTTCAAGCATTATCGAATAGAGAAGATACTTTGCGAGAACTTAATTTATATAAACGATCTTTGCCAGATATCAAATTTGGTAGTGGGAGTGCAATTGCTTATATTAACAACTAGAATAACGTTAATTATAATATTCATTTTCAACGGTATTTCCGGTAGTAGTAGTTAGCTGAAATAAATATAAATTTAACTATATATTATATCCATGAAGCCCAATCTTCTTTAATAGAAGATTGGGCTATTTTTATA
>NZ_JBFOFT010000017.1:0-16020 GCF_040887425.1 Enterococcus sp. C53 | reverse complement strand
GGTCAATAAGCGTTGTAATATTCTTTTGACTTGGTTTCATTGGTAACCGCAACATCCATAAAATACAGCGGTATCCATTAAAGTATAAACACCTCCGACACGCATCGTATCCGTAATTCGGTTAGGTCGAGTAAACATGTTTGTTCCTTCCTTTCATTTATCAGTAAAAATTGAAGAACCCTATTGAGAAATAGAGTTCTTCATCAAATACCAATATAATCACTTATTCTTCTTTCTTTGCGTCTTTTTTAGATTCTTTAAGTTCACTTTTTATTCTTCGTTTTTGTTGGCGATACTGCCCATAATCTTTTCCGAGATCATAAGCATCTCGACGTTTACTCATCAAGGACGAAGAATGATAACGTCTAGGATCTTCTTTTCCATAGCCAAATACTTTATTTTTAGTTGCTTGTTTTTATGGATTATTTTTCTTATGTTGAGACAATTCTTGATTTAATCGGTCAGACTTCGCAGAAATCGTTCGTTTTGGCTTTTCTTCAGTTTTAGGAGATTTTGGATCGTCAGAATCTTGATTAAAACCAGTCTCTTTTTCATTATTAGCTGATAAATGAGCCTCTTCATTTCCAGATGAATAAGAATTTAAATCATCTGAATTGGTCGTTTCTTCTGATTCTTCAGCCTCTTGACGTGCCATTTCATTACTCTTATACTTCCTATAAAATCTGAATCACTAACAATTAGCACAATAATTATTATTAGTTTTGTTTTATCTATAATTACTCACGCTATCGGACTCACTTTAGTACATTTAAGTAAAATAAATATTATTTCAGTCTATAAGATACTAGATATTTCAAAAGACTTTTTTACTCATGTATTGCTTTTTTTCACATTACTTCTACAATTTACTGATATGTTATCTTTTGATGATACAAGCCTTCTAACACAATTGGAAGAAAGAAAATCATGGTTACTTGAATGTGTGGCTATAGGTATAACTGCTCTCTCACTACAATTTATTTATTTTCTTAAATATCAATTAAATGATATAGAGCTTAAAAAACAGCCTTATTCATCAGAATAAGACTGTTTCTGGATCAACCAATTGTGATTGGTTTAAACTATGATTTAGGCACAATTCAAAATGTAAGTGACTGCCTGTACTGTTTCCTGTTGAACCAACATAACCAATAATCTGCCCTTGTTTTACTTTGTCACCCACTTTGACTTGATATTCTTGTTGGTGCGCATATAAAGCCGTTGTACCGTCTTCGTGCTCGATAGCTACAACATTGCCCCATGATGGGTGAAACTCTGCTTTAACGACCGTTCCTGCCTTGCTGGCATAGATTGGCTCACCTTGTGGCGCTGCTAAATCTAATCCTCGATGAAATTCTCCCCCACGAGTACCAAACGGACTAGAAATCGTGTAATTCTTTAATGGAACGACATACCCTTTTTTGTTTAGTTGTGGGCCCGCTACTTCTTTATCATACTTGGTTAAGTCATAGGTTTCGATTAACCCATTTAATTTTTTATCGTAGCTAGTGTCTGTCGCATAACGACCTGTTAGAAACTTCGTTGCTTCTTGATATGTTTTTGCATTGGTCTTCCAAACTCCATCGTAGAAATGGCTATTTCCTGTTAAACCCTCTTTTAATAGTTGAGCATAGTCATTTAAGCTATCCTCATAGTTCTCATACTGTCTAAAAGTTGCCTGAGTAGTATAAAGTGTCCCATTACCCAAATCTTCTTGTGTCGCAAAAGAGACGCCTTTTCCGTTATGTGTGCCTTTGATTCCAAACAAGTTGTAATTTGGTGCTTGTGCTAACTGACTTTGACCACTAGCCGATTCTAAAATCGCTTGAGCAATCATGACGGAAGCATACAAATCATTTTCTTGTCCGATTTTACGAGCAGATTCGCCAATTTTTCGAATAAATGTTTCGCCTGATTCGTCTTTTTCAAAATGAATGTTTCCTTCGTTATCCTTTTTGCTAGAAGGGACTAATTCTTGAATGGGCGCAGTTGGTGCTTGACGATAAGCTTTTGACTCTTCTTGCACAGTTGGTTGAGCTTGTGCCTTTGTTTCTGCTTTTGGTTGTGCATTTTGTCCAGTGGTTGAAGGCTGTTTCGAAACTGATTGTGAAGGAGTGACTTCCGCAGGTTTTGTTGGCTGTGTCACTTCTTGATTCACTGATTCACTTGGTTTTGTGGTTTGCTGTTCCACAGGCTTCGTTTCTGAAGGCTTAGTAGGTTCTTGCGTATTATTTTCTGGTTGACTAGAGTCTGTCGTACCAGGAGTAGTTGTTTCTGGTTTAGATTCTGTTGTTTGTGAACTATCTGTCGTAGAGTCTGTCGTTTGATCGGTTGATTCACTTGGTTTTTGCTCAGATCGTTCAATGGAAGAATCAGTTGTGGTTTCTTCCTTAGTCGTATCTGTACTATCAGTTGTAGAATTGTCAGTATTCACTGTCGTTGATTGTTCTGTCGCTACATTTGATGGTTTTTCATCTGCTAAAACAGATGGAGTATAACCAACAACTTGACCTAATAACAATAAAGCAGACAATAATTTACTCGTTTTCTTCATCTACAAATTTTCTTCCTTTCCTTTATTCAATATAGTTTCTGCAGGAATCTTTTGTCGAATTTGAACCCACCAATAATCTGGTAACCTAGGAACATATCCTTCTTTTTCTGCAATAAACAAACAATTTAAAACAACAGATATACTTAAAGAAAATTCATGATAGTTATCCTTCATTTTGAAAAATAGTTCTTCTGAACATTCTTCACACAGCGTATGATCTTCTACTTGCCAAACGCTTTCTTTTAAGTCAGGAGACACCTGATTATCACAATTGTTATTCACTTATCATTATCCTCCTTCATTCTAACAAAAATCTCTCAACAATAAAGTAACTTCACATTTTTTCAAAAAATTTTTATAATTTACGGGGAAATAATATGAAAAAAATAACATTTGGTTAAAACTAGGAAAATCTATTTTAGTAGTAATTTTTTTATTGTAGGATTTTTTGTTGCTCAAGTGATATTTTCTTTATTTTTACAGCATAGATAAGAAAATAGCCAAAAGATATATATACTCTTTTGGCTACAGTCTGAGTCGTTCTAAAGAAGAACGACCTAAATAATTTTCTTCAACGGTTCATAAAAATTTTCATGTGTTCCACGTAACAATACTGGAATCACCTTATTTTCCCTGATTTCATAAGCCACTCTATAAATTGTACTGCATATCTAAAACCATTAGACCAAATACCTGATAAATCTCCAGTTTTTTGTTCACCTTTATATGGATCAACCGCAATTTCATCATATATTAGCTTCTTTAAATCATATTATATTTCTCCATTCAATTGAATTTTTCAACTATTCAATTGAATGGAGAAATATAATTATCTAATAGGTACTTTTTCAGAATAACTATAGAATTGAGATTTATCTGTAAAATTAGCTTTATATTTACTGTTAATTCCAGCCTTTTTAGATATATCTCCCAATTCTATTAATAACTTTTCATCATTTCCTAAAAAATGAATTTTATTGTCAAAGCCAACAATATAGATATAATTCACCAATTTGTTTATTAATATTTCTGGATATTTTTCGCTATCTATTTTTTTATAGACTTGCAACAAAACATCTGTAATATCTAATATAGCTTTGGTCTCATCACGCTTCTTTAAACTATTATATAATTCATGAATTATTTTTTTTGTTTCATCAATATCAATCATTTAAATCCTTCCTCCACTAAAACTACCAAACAAATTATCTCCCCAACGTTTAACCCCTTCTGACCAAGCTTGTCCCCAATTTACCCAACATTTTTGCTTATTACAATACACACCATTTCCGTAATACGTAGCAGCGTCTATATTTGTTCCTAATGCTGTAAACCCAATACTAATCATACTACAACAGACTAAAACTATTGTTGTGTTTGTAAAAAAACAAAAAGAACAGTATAGTTGTCTTAACGATTAAATAATAAATTATTAAAAAAAGAAATTTATATATCAAATACGAAAAAAGTAGTAAAACTTTTTTTACTTAGCAGGAAAGTAAGACTGGATTTTTAACATGTAGGTAAAATAATACATATTATATTTTTACGATTTAAAAGTACTCCACTAAAAGTCAAATGGGAGCGTCAATAATTTTGTGTAAATAACTCGTCCTTCTGCAAAATAATGGGTTACTCAGTAAACATTGAAGCTAATGTATCCCTCACTTGTTGGAAGCCTTTATGGCTTCTATTTAAGAATTTTTGATTGTATGTATCAAAGATGGATACTAGGAAACGCTCTAGTGATTCTTCATTTTGAAACTGCTCTTTTCTGCGGCTGTATTTCTTGATTTGTTTATTGAAAGATTCGATTAAATTAGTTGAGTAAATGCTTCGGCGGATACCAGGCGGAAACTCATAAAAAGTCAATAAATCTTGATTTTTTATCAGTGACTGCGTCACTTTAGGATAAGTTTTCTGCCACTTCTCAATCATACTCCCTAAAAAGGTATTTGCCTATTCCTTTGAGCTAGCTTGATAAACAGCCTTAAAATCATCACAGATTTCTTTTCGATCTTTGACACGTACTTTATGAGCAATATTACGGGAAACGTGAACACAGCAATGTTGGTATTTAGCTTTAGGATAAATCTGGTGAATCGTATCTTTCATGCCTTTTAAGCCATCAGTAATAAACAGTAAGACATCATGAACCCCTCTGGAGTAAATGTCCTGTAACAACTCATTCCAAACGTAGGTCGATTCAGTCGGGGCAATTGCATAACTTAGTACTTCTTTAGTGCCGTCTTCTCGTATACCAATGGCAATATAGATTGCTTCTTTGGAGACGGTTTGCCGTTTTAAAGGAATATAAGTAGCATCCATGAAAATAGCGACATACTTATCATTTAGAGTTCTAACTTTAAATGCATTTACTTCTTCAGTCAGCACTTTAGTCATGTTGGACATGGTTTGGGGCGTGTAGTGATGCCCATACATTTTCTCAATCAAGTCTGCGATTTCCGACATGGTAATACCTTTTCGGAAGAGGTGAATGACGGTCTCCTCTAAGGTATCATTCGTCCGTCTATAAGCAGGAACAGTCTGTTGCTTGAACTCGCCGTTGCGGTCGCGCGGAATCTGGATATGAAGTTCCCCATACTCGGTCTTGACCGTACGGTCATAGGAGCCGTTACGAGAATTACCCGTGTTAAAACCAATGCGATCGTACTTTTCGTAATCGAGGAAAGCCGTTAACTCCGTTTTGAGAAGCGTATTGACTGCTTTCTCCAAATGGACACGGAATAATTCATTCAAATCGCCTTTGTTCGCTAGAGTCTTTAGAATTTCTGTAGTAAAATCGTTCATATGGAAGTCCTCTTTTCTGTGAATGTGTTGTGGTAACTCTATTCTACAGAAGGGACTTCCTTTTTTCTATTTACACAAAATATTTTACACTCTCAGTCAAATAAAGAATAGATTATCTAATTTATTTTTTTTATTATTAATTGTATATTTTAACTAATTTTTGAAATGAGGAAATCCAATAGATTTATTACAAAAGAAATTGTTATATGCCTTATCTAAAATTAGTTAGATATTAACCACGAAAATATTTTCTTTCAAAAATGGAATTTATTTATGTAAGGGTAGGAAATATCATTTGTGAATTACTGACCACTTAGCTAAAGCTAGCGATTTTTAATGCTTGAAGTGGAATCTTCTTGGAAAAAGAGCATACTTGATAGATTATTTTTGTCACTAATAGCGATGTCTTGTATTTACCATACCCCCATAGTTCCTACAGTTCTTTATTGGATCTGTGCTAATTGTTTTAGTCATAGACCTTCGTTCAGAATATTGATACTTGCATTGATATCTCGGTCATGATGAGCATAACAAATAGGACAAATCCATTCTCGAATTTCGAGAGATTTCTTGCCGTCTTTATGTCCGTATTTTGAGCAAATTTGACTAACCAGAAAATATTTATCAACTTTGATAATTTCCGCTCCATACCAATTAGTCTTTCATTGTAAATTAGTCACAAAACTTAACCAAGAAACATCAGAAATACTTTTCGCTAATTTATGATTACGAAACATACCTTGTGTATTTAAGTCTTCCATACAAATAATATCGTGGTTTTTAATAACTTATTTAGAAAATCAGTACGCTGACTCATTACTTTCTCATATGACATGAAAAAACTCTTTTCGATCTGATGAGCGGTTGGTAGCCACTCACTAGTATATCGAAAGGAGTTTTTTATCGCTAAAGCTACTTCTTCCACGCATAGAAACACGCAGGTTTCTTGTTTCGCACGCTTTGTGCACGAAACTAATTACAGTCATTAAGAAAAAAAAAGTCCGATTTTGAAATTAACCATCAAAATATGATTTTAAGTTACAAAAACCAAAGTAGATGCCAAAACGTTCAGTTTCATCTGGCGTAAAGTGACAAATAGTTATGAATCTACTGTGGATAAGCAATCAAACGAATTCTATCAGATCCTTTATAAAAAAATCTTTCCTTATTTAAAAGAAGAAAAGAGAAGAAAAAAACAAAGCCTTGTTAAATATATTCCATTCCCACCAACCATTTCTCTTACCAATGAAACTTTTTTTAATCTTAATGCATTTTATCTAAAGTAGAGCTTTCTTCTATAATTTTAAAATTTATCTTTTTCTTGTAATTCTGCCAATCTTATAAATTATCTTGTATAATAGCTAATTTTTCTCGAACTAATTGAAATGCAGCAAACTTTTTTCCAAATTGATTGCGCTCTTTAACATAAGCCAAAGCTACTTCTAATAAACCTGCTAGCATTCCTATTGCTACATGCGCAATATCAGCTCGTGTATCTCTTAGAATTCTAGAAACATATTTAAAGCCATTAATATGCTTCTAATCTTGCTTCATCACTTACTTCTACATTATTTAAATAGATATGACCATTTTGAACTACTCTGAGAGCAATCTTTCCTTCAGTATTTCCTGGAATAATAAAACATTTAATTTATTATCTGATGTATCTTTCACAAATACAAGGTTAATATCTGCAGTAGTAGCTCCTCCAATCCATCGTTTTTCTTCGTTAATAATCATGTATTACCGTTTCTTTGAGCAGAAGTAGACAAAAGTAGACAAACTTCCATAAATAAATTAAGATTGTTCATGTTAAGTGTGTTGGCAACTTCACGATAGGATAGCTCACTTGTTTGATATAACTCTAATCTTATTCAGCTTAAATTGAACAGAATATTTTTTATTTTGACACTTTCTTACTAGGCTCTCTTCACCAAATTCTTGATAGATATTGATCAAGTGCTTAACTTGTGACAAAGCCTTAACGGAATACTTCTTTGGCATATAATCACTTCCGCCTTTACCATCCAAATAATCACAAATCATCTTTAATCTAAGCTCAAAAGGATATTTATCCATAAAAAATACCTCCTCAAAAAAATCTAATTTTTTTTTGGGGGGTACAAATGCAAGTCTTTTTTATTAAAGTCAGATTCCATGCAGTACTAAATTCAAATTACCTTAATGTTTAATTACCAAAAAATACATTGATATTTAGATAAGCTAAATTAAGTATACAAAAGGATAAAACTAAATTACCGAAAAATATAGTGAATGATTGACAATATCATTTACATCCATTTCACAAAATTCCTTCATAAAAACAGTATAGTCTTCCTTTGAGTATTTCAAAATCATTGCTTCAGAAAAATCTTCATCGTGCTGAACAGTATCTACAAATGATAACAGAATTTGTAATTGTGCATCTAGTCCTAATACTTCTGCATGTATACGAAAAAAATTACTTGGTTCAACATTGTAAATTTTTTCTTTAATTGATTCACATAGAATCTTCATTCTCTTAGAGATTAAAGGATATTTTTGAGAAAATAATTTATTATTATACTTTTCTTCAAAATATCGAAAATATTCATTTTCTTTCAAAAAAACAGAATAATTCTTCATAATTCTCTCCTCACAATTTCAATATTTCTATATTATTTCTTTATCATATAATCAATAAAACTTAAAATACTCATTGACTAATCTTACATTCGCTACACGATATTAATCACTTCACTTTTCCTATTGAAGATTATTTACTTAATATAAGTCACAGAAAAAATATCATATGATCAATAAAAATTCAATATGCACACTTTTTTTAAAAATTTAATTTCAAAAGGTAAAATAATAAAAAATAAATCTTTTTATTGTAATATATTAATATAATTTAACTAAAAATATGAACATATACGACATTGGAGGAGAATATTTATGATAAAAGAGTATATTGAAAAAGACATAATCAGAAAGACAGAAACTTTAAAATATTTTTTCTATTTTACTGAAATAAATCTGAATATACTTGAAATACCTTTCACTATAGATACATTTAAAAGAGATTTTAGTTTTATTTGCAATACGTGTAGCAAGTATATCAATCAAATCTATCACAAAGGTCCAATATATAGAATATATTTTAAAAAAGATACAGAATATTTTGATGTGGCAGAACTAATCTATAGGGATTCAATTTTTTTGAAGCTCTGTACTTTAAAATTAAAAAACATTGAATACAGTTACTATGATATAGCTGACTTAGAATATATTTCATTAACAAAGGCTTATCATCTAAAAAAAAGAGTTAATGCTTATTTTGAAAATAGAAAAGCTATTAAAAGTGAACTATACTACCGCTATTCTTTTCTTGAAATTTTATTAAGGATTGAAGTACCTTTTAATATATCTATATATGATAATATTGAAATACCATTTAATATAAAAATGAATAAATTAGAAAAGCGCTTATTTCTGGGAGGTATCTATTTAGCTATAGAACGACATGAAAATAATCCTATTTTTATTAGCGATAAATACTTAAAGTTTCTTAAATCCAGTTTAATG
The DNA here is from genome assembly GCF_040887425.1 of Enterococcus sp. C53. Lineage (NCBI taxonomy): Bacteria > Bacillati > Bacillota > Bacilli > Lactobacillales > Enterococcaceae > Enterococcus > Enterococcus sp. C53. Next base: position 7,088 of record NZ_JBFOFT010000017.1, on the reverse strand, counting down.
TTTTTGGAAATAAAACGTATTATATCAACTATAGGTATTGAGTTAGATGATCATGAAATCGCTTTTTTATCCATTGTATTTAGAATGATCTCATTTAATGTAAACAATTATGTTTTATTTGAAAAAGACCATCTTTTATTGATGAATAAAATGATTGAAACCAATCCTCAAATACCTGATTTATTAATTGCTTTAGATATAAATCTTAAAGTTAACAATATCAATGATACAATAATACAAAGCTCTATTTTAAGATTTATAACTCCACTATTTTTCTCAGAGCAGGAATTCCTTCTATCCAGCCCTATCTATCAGAAAAATACTCATGAAATATTTCTAAATAAATTTCTAAATATTACTAATAACTGGATAAAGAGTTTTAGTGACAAAGAATTTAAATTTTCTAAAGAAGAACTAAATAGAATTAGCATAGAACTTATATCCATAATCAATCAGAAGAAACAAATGATTATAGTAGTCTCTAAAAATATAAATATATATTTAATCTATAGAAAAAAAATCCAAGAGTACCTACTATCTTCTAATAGAATTTTACTAGATAATATATATTATTCATTGGAGGATATTCCTTTACAATTTAAGAATAACATTATAATTTGTGATGAGAGATTGAAAAATAATAATACGATTTTTCCAAATATATACTATATATCTTATACAAATATAGATAATAATTTTAAAGAAATCTTGATTGATTTAAATAGATAAAATAAACTTCTTTAAAATTATTTTTATTAATCTAAAATAGAAAAGTAAAAACCCCTAGAATGGCTCGCAATTCGCTAGCCCCTTAAATGATGTGCCCCCCTTTTAATTAGACTAGAAATCTAATTAAAAGGGGGGTTTTTTTGCAGATATATACATTTGATTTTAAGAAAAAAGTAGTTTCAGATTATTTAAATAACGAAAACGGATACAAATATCTTGCACATAAATATTAAATAAATCGTACACTGGTTAGACATTGGATAAGGATTTATAACTATCATGGTTGGAGGTGGCAAAAGCTACACTACAAAATTTAAAATTGATGTTATAGAATATATGGAAACAAATGGTCTTTCTATCCAAGAAACCGCAAAAAAATTTAATATCGGTTTAAATAGAACTCTAAGTAAATGGATAGAGCAATATGAAGAAGGCGGTGCTTCTTCACTTGAGAGCCAAAAAAGAAGCAGAAAAATTAGTATGAATTCCAAGCTAAATATTCCTAAAAAAACTTAAAGACGAGTCTCTTGAAGAAGAAGTTATTTGTTTAAGAGCAGAGAACGCATATTAAAAAAGTTAGAAACCTTGATTCAAGAACAAGATTAGAGCAAGAAGAAATCAAGGTTAAAACAATCTTTTATAATACTGATCAATATATTTAATCGGAATACTATAGATATAACTTCCATTAAATATTTTTATTCGTTCATGAAATTCTTCAATCATTATCCGATACAATTGATCATAAAACGCATGTGTACTGTTCTTAGACGTTAAGCCAGATAAAATCAATCGATGTTCACCTACGTAAGTAGCAACATAAAAGAAAGCTTCATTAGAGTATAAAATAGTTTCTAAGTTTTTGGAAAATTGAGTAGATTTCAATAGAGTTTGACGATCTTTAATAGATGCTTCTTTCATTTTTGCAGGTGTCTATCAACGATAAATAAAATAAATTCATGTTTATCCTTAAAATAAAGATAAAACGTTCTTCTCGAAACTTTAGCGTTATAAGCTAACTCACTAATTGTAATAGATTCAAAAGATTTTCTAGTCAACAAAGTAGTTAAAGATGTTTCTAGTCTTTTAGTAATCTGCTTCATACGTATTTCCCCTATAAAAAATAGTTAAATGTACCATTCCCTAAAAAGGAAATGGTACATTCTTTTATTTGAAAATAGATTCTTTAAAATCATTCGTTAATAAATGATAGCTCTGCATGATCTTAGCTTTCAAATCATCCATATATCTTGGATTTTGATTCTTTTTAATTAATACCAAGTCATACTCCAAAGCTTCCATAAATAACGCTTGTAAATCAGTATAGCTATTAATTACACGCGTCAAGTTATTCCATTGCACGGTAATCGATTTAATTTTATTTTTCTTATCGCTCCGTTCCTTAAACATAGCTTTCTTGAATTCCTCATAATTATTATATTGACCATTAAATATCTTCTTAATGATAAATACATCAGAGAATGTTTCTCCTTGTCTTTGAGCATCTTGTTTATATTGGTTAGATACATATGGTACAAACCCATCTGTCCAACCTTTTGCAGCTAACAATTCATAAGCTGTTTTTCTAAAGACGATTCCTCCAGAAGCACCATTACTATTTTGTAATGCAGAGTAGATTGGCGCATACATTGAAATTTCATAATATGCGTTATTTCCAACAGAAGCTCCGCCATAATAACGTCTAGATACTACGCTATAATCAATTAAATCATCGACAGTTTTTAGATTCATTTTTTCCCATTCTTCTGCGGTAAATTCCACAACTTTATCTGTGCCATTTTCAAAAGTAAGCTTACGATATAGATATTTAAGCTCGTCTTTCGATTTTTGCAAAGTGACATCGGCTTCTACATAATCCAACAAATACGTAACATCAAATACACCATGCATATACTCATACAAATCTTGAGCACTTTCAAAAATGGACGGACTATAGTTTTGAGAACGTAAACTGTCTTCAGGCCATTCATAGACCATATTTAATCCATAAACAGAAGAATCTTTTGTATATGGTGATTGTAATAAGCCCATCGCAAAGTTTTCTGCATATTCTCCATCACGGCGACCGTACCCATTGAAGTAAATTCCTCCATCAAAGTTATGCGTCATTTCGTGTGTCAATGTAGAAGTGCCATAATCACCTACAGATCCATCTACAACAAAATGTACTAAATTACCATTCGCATACGCACCACTTCCGTTAGGATCATACCACTTTCCAATAGCCCCAAAAAACTCCACCATTGCAGGAACACTGGTATCATATCTTCCAACCCAACGACGATAATATGGCCATCCTTTTGTCTGATCAATGATCCAATAACCATCCCAAACTGGAATATCTCGTGTATAGAGCTGGCTTTTTACTTTCTCGTCCACAATCCGATACCAAGTATCATAGTAACCTGCCCATAAATCACCATAATGAGCCAATGTTTTTTCAAATTCTTTTACCTTTTCCGCATACTCTTCTGGTGTTTTCTTCAACGCTTCATCGATATAGCGTTCATATAAACCAAAAGTAATTGTCGACATATTCGTTACTATAAATACATTATTCGAAGTTAAATTCAATAATGGTAAGATAAAGTTACGATATTCTGTACGATTTTTCCCTTTTAACCGAGGATAGATCTTTACTTCTGCATCCGGTACTTCTTTTGAGGGTGCCTCATATACAAAGGCTTTTGTAGCTCCTTTAAACCAGTCATTTTCATCCATTTCAGGTACAAATAACTTACGATTATAATCCAAGTAATCGATCAAATTCGTTTTTCCAGTTACCGTTGAGAATTGTGTCCCAAAAGTACTGTAGTTATTTTTAACTTGCAGGCTTTCATAACTCATATTTCCGAAAGAAATCAACCAATCTAAGTTATCAACCATAGAACCATAAAAATCGGTCCGATACATCGCCAACTCTTTCGTATTCACATCACCATAATTAATATTATAGAGCCGATTGACATATGTTAATCCTAAAAGTAAGTTTTGAGCTTGATCTTTTAATTTAGTAAGCAAGTATTTAGAAATACCCTCTGAATTCATATCAACAACTGTACTATTCACCAAGATCGAACGTAATTCTTGATTCAGGTTCTTTTTGATTGCATCAAAGGATTCCCATAAATACATATCTCTTAATTTATTATATTTCGACTCTTGAAGATCTTTTTCTGCTTGTGTACGCAATTCTTGTTCTTTTTCTGAAGTTAATTCAGTATCTGGATTATTTTTCTTATAATTAGCAACTGCTTGATCTTGTGCTTTTTGTACTTCATCCTCTGTCCACATGAACCCAAATTTTTGAAGCATATCTATAGATAGAAATTCTATTCCATCAAAAGTTGTTTTTAATTGATTCAATAGAGAGTCGAAATTATTTTGGAATTGCATTGGTGTATAGATGAGACTATCTCCTAATTGAAACTCCACTAATTTCGTATTCTTAAAGCTAGATTCATTAGATAAGGCTAACCACTCTACCGTACCATCTGAATAGTGGATCAGTAGTTGATTGATATCGGATAATTGTTCAAACACATCTGTAATCACTTGGTGATCTTTCGCTGGTGTCACAGATAACACTGACGTAGTATAGAGTTTACTACTTGTATCTACTAAATTCCCGTAACGTAATACCGTATATCGATCATATAAAGGAATAAGTTTTTCCACATTTCGATAAGCAGTTTCTCGCTCTTTTTGATAACCAGATAAATGGCTATAATCAGTCATAGTCGCAGCTTGAGTTAATTCAACTATCTTTATTCCCCATTGAGCAATCAGCTCTTTCGCATGTTCCTCAGATATATCAGTAGATTTAGCATAACTTTTTCCTTCGGCTGCTCCTTGAACATAATAGATGTTCGTAAATGGAGCATACGTATATCCTGTATCCCCATGAATCATATTCCCATTTGAAACAGATACAGAGCTAATAACGTTTTCCATTTTACCATTATACCAAGAACTACCGATAATTCCCCCAATAAATCCTGCAGAGCCATTATTGACAATACTACCTGATACATAGGAATTTTTAATCCAGGTATCACTATAGCTTTGTCCAACTAGTCCACCTAACTTATTGTCATTTCGATATGCAGAGACAATCATATCAACATTTGCATAGCTTCGTTCAATCACGGATTGACCATTTAGTATTCCTACTAAACCACCAATGAAATAATTTTCGCTACTTGTCAGAATCAATGATCCTGAGAAAGAACTATCTAGTAACTTCGAAGAATTGTTCATTGTATATATTAAACCACCAGCATTTATTGGAACACGAATAGTTCCTTCTGCATGAACATTTTGGATTGTCGCATGGTCTGCAGTTTTTGCTAATGATCCAACTCCAGTTTGATTTCCGGTTATAGATACATCAACTAAATGAATATTTTTAACTGTACCATTATTAATAGCATTGAATAATGGTTTATTCAGATTATAAATCGTATAAACTTTTCCAGCTTCACTTTCTAGTGTTCCAGCAAAGGCTTCTGTGATATAACTATCTCCGTTTGCTACTACTTCAGAAGCAGAAAGATCTGCCCCAATTATAAATGTACCATCTGGGGTACTATTAATTGCTTTCACTAAATCGCTAAATGTTGTATACACGCCTTGTTTCTGTGTGATTTTATTGATATAAAACGCATAGTTTTCAGTAAAATCATTCGTGGTTGAGTCATAGGTAACCAATTCCGGATAGGAAAGAGTTACTTTATATTTTGCTTCCCCATTTTCAGTGACTTCTTGAATCTCATGAACCGGTAATAGAATATCTTTATTGTTTGTTGAATCGATTTGAACGATATAATTGGATAAATCTTGTGGTACTTCTTTTAATCCAATAATATTCTTCAAAGAGCCATTATCATTAACTTTGAAGAGCTTTAATGTATTGAAATTAGTGATTTCTAGTTTCTTAGGCACTAATTCGATCGTTTCTTTTTCTTGTTGATTATTGGTAATTGCTTGTTGATTAATTCTATACGTGTAAATTGTCTCTAAAGTATATGGAGTATTATAAGCAAGGTTATTTAGTACTACTAAATGTGTTTTTAAATCAACAGCTTGTTCTACTTTTAAAGACTGATTTTGATATACTTTTACTTGAATTGATTGTAACGTATCATCTATATCTGTCACCTTATAATGAATAGTGGCTGTTTTTTGATCAACATTTTTATCAATAGAAGCCAATTTAACTACAGGAACTTCTTCTTTTTTCTTCAATTGATCAATGGCTTGTTGTAACTTAGAGGCTGCTTTATCTACTTCTTCTTGTGTTGCTTGTGAATTTTTCATTACCCCTTCTGCCTTTTGCAGACTTGTACTAAATGGTGCCCAACTATCTGTAGTATAAGAAGCTGCTTCATAGCCTTTTACTTGATCTATAAGCTTTTGTAGTTCCTCTTTATTTACTACCTTTACTTTTAGCTGTTGAATGCTTTGTTGTAATTCCGTAACCGCTTGATTGACTTCTTCTTGCGTTGCTTGCGCATTTTTCATTACTCCTTCTGCCTTTTGCAGACTTGCACTAAGTGAGGACCAACTATCAGTAGTATACGACTCTTGTTTATATCCTTTTGCTTGATTGATCAGCTGTTGTAAGTTCTCCTTATTCACTACTTTTGTTTTTAACTGTTGGATACTTTCATTTAGTTTAACAACAGATTGATCTATCTCTTCTTGCGTTGCAGCTTCATTTTCAACTACTGTTTCTGAGTTAGCTAGTTGTTCCGTAAATACCTTCCAAGTATCAGCAGTATATTGGTTTTCTTGATAGGTTTTTGCTTCTTGAATCAATTGTTCTAAGGCACTTCGGTCTACTGCTTTCACTTTCGTCCCACGTAAAATTACTCTTTTTACTGGTTCTTTAGTGACTACTCGACTGATTTCTTTTTTGTCGATTTGGGTTCCAGAAGCATCATAAGTAATTCGATACGTAATCGTTTGACTACCCTTTTCTCCTTCTACTTGTACTTTCATTTCCCCTAAATCTAAACTTGGATCATCAATAGTTTCAGTTTGATAAGGAATTTCTTCTGTCACGACTTCTTCTTTTTCTGTCGTAGTACTGTTTGGCTTAGTGCCTCGTTCAATGACTTCTTCGACTGGAGCTGTCGTTACCTCATTACTTATTTCTACTCGACTGATCTCGTTTCCTTCTCCGTCATAAGTCACCTTATAGACAATTGTACGAATCCCATCTTGCCCTGCCGTTTTGACCCGTGTGACCCCTTCTTCTAATTCTGGATTTTCAACAGTTGTCGTTGTAAACGGCACAGCTTCGGTTAAGACCTCTTCTTTTTCTTCTGTTACTG
>NZ_JBFOFT010000016.1:0-24765 GCF_040887425.1 Enterococcus sp. C53 | reverse complement strand
TAAATTAGCAGTAGTCATTACTATTCGTCCAACAGATACAGAACCATTTACGAATGATTTGAGTATGTTATTAATCGAAAAGAATATCCGACAATTAGGATTTACTGGTTTTATTGCTGTGAATCTTTTTTCGTACACAAAAGCGAAAAGTCCTCGGGTATTTCTTCGAGGAAATGATGAACAATCTTTGGAAATATTAACGACTGTTTTTACAGAAAAGAGAATCAACACCATTATTTTTGCTTGTGGTTCGATTACGGCAACGAGTCAAGTGGCTTATGAACAAGCAAAGACCATTTACGATCAATTGATTGCGAAACAAAAGAAGATGACCAAAGTATTGATAAATGCAGAAGGTAAGTTATCCCACCCACTAAGTATTCATGTTCGTAATGAATGGCAATTGGCGGATCATTCTTTGTTATTTCAATAAACGAAAATAAGTATTCAATGTATATGTTTCTTTTTCTGTTATTTTACTTGTTCTTTTACAGACTAAACAACTTGTAAAACCTCTTGTTATATGCATTATCAATGAAGGAATCAATATGATATTTTTAAAATGTCAGAGGAAATGGAGGTGAGCAAGTGAAAGTAGATGGGGAATGTTTGACGAGTTCGTATAAAAGTATCTATGAATTTTTTGAGGAAAAAGGGCTAAACACGGATTTACTTTATCAGTTTTATATTGCTTTTCGTGGGCAACAGTTATCGTTTCCAATGAAAATGTATGACCGAGAATTAGTCGCTCAAAAAATTGAAACAATGGTACAAGAAAACCATTCCATTGATTCTAGGAAATTAACGGATAGGTATGGTTTTTCAACGAGATGGATTCAAAGTATTATCAGACAACAACAAAAGGAGCAACATGTACATGGCTAATGAAGAAACAGTAGGTTTGAGAATCATAGAAGAAGCATTCAAATTACCAATGGTCAAAGTTGATCGTCGAGCATTTTTGATTCAAACATTTCAAGGAAAAGTTTCTGATATTGAAGGACTCATAGAAAAGGGACCACAAGCATTTTTATCCAAAGAAATGCTAGATCGTGAAGCACAAAAATGTATTCAATCGATTACCTTGAAATCAAGTGCGGTATCGTTAGCAACTGGACTGCCAGGAGGTATCGCTATGGCAGCAACTATTCCAGCGGATCTCCTTCAGTTCTTTGGTTATTCATTACGATTAGCACAGGAAATTTCGTACATTTATGGATTTAAGGATTTAATGGGAGAGAATGGAGAGCTCAGTGAAGAAGCAAAGAATACGTTGATATTGTATTTGGGAATTATGCTTGGAGTAACTTCTGCAGGTTCTGCTGTACGAGCGATGTCTGGAAAGTTATCTACACAAGCATTGAAAAAGATTCCTCAAAAAGCATTGACACAAACGTTGTATTATCCAGTAATCAAACGAGTACTAGGTATTTTTGGTACAAAGTTAACTAAAAATACCTTCGCGAAAGGTATTTCTAAAGCAGTACCAGTTGTGGGAGGCGTTGTTTCAGGAGGCATCAATTACTTGTCTATGAAACCAATGGCAACAAAGCTTCAAACAGAGTTAGGGAAAAATGTAGCATATACAGAAGAAAGTCTCCAACAAGATTTAGATATTTTAGAAGGTGAATTTGAAGAAGTATCTTCTGACATCGCGTCTTCTGATACAGTTCTTTCTCAATTAGAAAGACTTTCTCACTTGTTGGAAACGAATATGATTACAGAAGAAGAGTTTCAACAATTGAAGCAAGAGCTGTTAAAGAAATAATTATTTAGAAAAAGCAACCACTTATACGGGTGGTTCTTTTTCTTGAATGAATTCAAATTTATTATTAGGAGAAGAAAAAGGATGAAAGCAAAACAATTATTCCTATTAGGCACGATTCTTTTACTTGGAGGATGTTCTACTGTCTCTCAACATGAACAAAAGAAACAAGTGGATTCAACAACTCATGAAATTGAAACAACAAGAAAGGAATCTTCTACAAAAGAAATAGAAAAAACTACTCAAGAAACTAACACAACAGAGTCTAGTAAGGCAACGAGTTCAGATACGAGTGATTCTCAAATAAAACAAGAATTATGGGATACAAATAAATCTTCTCAAGTAGCAACTTTTGTCACACAATGGGGAAAGACATTAGGACAAGAATATAAAAGCTACAATCCTCAGAATAATGTAAGTCTGTATGGAACTCCTTTACCCCAAGCCGTGATTAATGGCAATTGGAAAATGGCAATCAATGAAGCACCAGTTACCGTACAATGGTCAGAAGATGGAACTGGTCATGCAGATTTTAAATTAGTAGCAGTTTATTCTGATGTAGAAACTGGAGAATATTTAGGGCAGCATGTTTACTTTTTTGGTTTTCAAAATGGACAACCTAAAGTTTATTTAACGCAACAAAATCAAGGTAATGAAAATAATTATCTGTACTTTAACGAAACTCAAAATCAACAGTTAAAACAAGGTTTCAGTGATATTGTGAATGGACAAACTCCTCAAACACCAGTAGTAGAAGAATCTACTCAACAAGCAACAACTACAACGACGCAATCTACAAGTAGCTCAGCAATTTCAAGTTGGGAAGCTGCTAAAGAAACTGTACTAAATAATAAAGCGTTATGGATTTATGAGTCTTCAGATAAAAATGCATCAAATACTAATATTATTGAATCCACCCAATATAGAAAAGATTTAATGCAAGATGAAAATGGAGAATTTTATCCAGTTGATATTTCTACTGACGATATTGGAAATACGGTAATGAATGGAGGAAAGCAATTCCGAGTTTATACAGATGGAAGAATTTCTCAACGGATTGGAATGACTAACAATTTTCAAATGATTAAATAATATTATAGACTGAGAATAGTAGTTATTTGATAGTTTTAAAGAAATATGTACTGAATATTAGGAACATTTCTGATGAAGTTACTAGTATAGAAAATAATTTCGTACTTACAGGGATTGAAGCGTGTATCAATGTATTGGTATGCATGGATATAATAAATTTTATCCTTAGAAAAAGTAATTAAGATGCCCTGCTAAATATAACTTAGCAGGGCATCTATTAATTTTATTGGGAACATTAAAGTAGCTGAACAAACGCATTATAAGTCCCCTGATACCTTAATGTAATACTAGGTATATCAGTAAAGTATCAGCTAAGATAGTCAATTAATTATTACTCGGTTTCAAGTTCAAATAGATGCCTATCTAAGTCTATTTCTGGCGATAAGAGCTGCCATTTCCATGAAGGTAAAAAATCGTTAAAAATTGTTTGTTCTTCTAGTGTTGAGGCTTCGTAGCCAATAATCTTATTTTGATGTGCGAGTGTTGATAATTTTGATTTAACAGAACGAACTTTATTTTCAAAGGAGCTCCAGAATTCGATATTCGAATGAATGATGCTTATATTTTCCTTATTAACAACGATATACAAGTTTCTTTCTTGTGAAATTTCTTGATTTTTTCTAATCTTTTCTATTTCTTGATATAGATCCCCTTTTCCTTTTTTAAATATCCCTTTTTTTTCCTTAGCAACGTGTTTGAGCCCATCCCATTCGCCATAATATAGAGAGTTACGCTTATTTTTTATATAGAGTGTGTAATAATTTCCATTAGGAAAAGGAACATCTTCCGGATAATCTAAGTTTACTTCTATATACAGATTGGAATGCTTATTGTCCTTTTCTTGTTTTTCCACTTTCTCTTTTTTCTTCTCTTTCTCTTTTATTTTAGTGGGGTCTAGTGGACAAGGAGCAATTTTTTTAGTACTCCATAATTCGAATAAAATAGAGGCAATATTGATTGGTGAAAGAGTCTCTTTCTCTTTTTTTAGAAGAGGAATTAAACGCTTTTGTGATTTCCATCCAATTTGTCCAAGCTTAAAGATCCCATTATCATCAGTAATCAATTCTATTTTCTCTAATACAAATTGTGCATCGTTAGTTAATTTATAAGGCTTAGATTGTGTCATCATGAAATTAACTAACTCTGAAATTAAGTCCCTAGAGAATTCTTCATATTGAAAAAATTTCTTGATAGTGACGTCATCAAAGGTTATGGCGTATTTCATAAATTTATTAAGAAGTTTAATATAACCTACCTCGGAAAAAATTTCATTGTTTGCTGGTACATACTCTGGAGAATTTGTAATCCTGAAGAAATCAAATTCTTGCTTCGCCATGCTAGTAAAATTTCGTTTTTTATTTTTTATTTTATTCCATTCTGGTTTCGCGCAGTTTTGAAAAGCTGAATCAAAACTTAGGCTATTGTCACTTTTATAAGGTAATTCAAAAAATTCTTTAACGATTTCAACGAATTGAAATTCATAAAATACATGAAACATAATAAACATCCTTTCAAAATATATATTGCCCACCAATTGCCCACCAGCTGCCTGATGATTCAATACGATGGTTGTGATTAAATTAAATTGTTCAAAATATAAGGTATATTGTTATTTTAACAGATACTTTTTCATATTTGAATACTCTGAAAAGAAAGGAGGTTTATTTTATGAAAGAACAAGCTAGGAGTACAAAATATCCAACGCTTGTAATTGATTATGTAATGATTTCATTTGTTGAAGCAAATGTGATTGAAGTTGGTAGATATTTATTTGACTATTCCATTATCGAAGAATTTGAACTATTGGAAAGTAGTATACGTGGCTTTAATAAAGTTCTTACAAATGGCTTTTTATTTCTCCATTATGAAAACAAGGGAGAAAAAGCAGTTGTCTTGCTAGAGATTCGTTCAAAAGGATGTCGATATCTAGAATGCCAAGTGGATCATCAATGGACACAGTTCTTTTTTAAACTAATGAAAGTAGGAGAAAATATTTCAATCAAAAGCTACAACATCAAAAGACTGGATATAGCAATTGATGGGTTTACTTCAGATACTTTAAGCACAAAGCGAGTTCAACGATATCTCAATCAGAGGTTAGTTACGTCGCGCTTTCGTACATGCAGAACAATTCAAGAAACTAGAATTTCCTCGTCTGACATAATCGGTGATAGTATCTATTTTGGAAAACGAGCGAGTGATATCTCGGTAGTCGTCTATGATAAAAAATTAGAGACGAAAACACAAGATATTTGGTTCAGAACAGAGTTAAGGTTTCGACATGACTGGGCAAATCGTGTTATTGCAACGTTGGTTGAAAATTCATCTGAGTTTTCCTCTTATATATCAAGCATTTTAAAACGTAATTTGCAATTTCGCTCTCATACGGAGAATTATTCAGAAGTGAGACGTAGAAATTTAGCAACTTGGTATGAAAGATATCTTGAATATATATGCCAACAAGAACTTCATTGTGGAAAAATGAAATTTCTAGCTTCATGAAAGTGGTAGTTAGCCAGTGACGTTACAGAAAGAAGAGGATTAAATGAATGATTTGAATTTCGATTCTTTAGTAGCAGAGCTATTAAAAGAAGAAAATGGTCAGTTTGTGGTGGACTTAAGTATCTATTTTTCAGAAAATACCCAAGGAAACAAGGGTGATTTATTAGAACAGGAGGAAGAGAATGAGAAGAAATACAAAGAAGGCTAAATTTTTTATAGCATTAGTCAAAAAATATCAAATGAGTCCTTTTTATTCGTTTGAGATACTTAAGGAGATTTATTTGTATAAGGTAACTGATAGAGAAATTTCTGGTCTATTAAATGCTCTTAAAAATGATGAGCTACTGGAAACAAACCAGAAAAGAATAACAAGAAGCGGACGTGTTCAATATATATGGAAGCTTACGGAAAAAGGTATGATTGAATATCATCGTCTCATGGAATTATAACGATTGGAGGACTATTTTTATGGAGGATTTTATTTTTGAATTAGCTATTGGGCTTGTTTTTTATTTCAACCAAAATGGAAAAGAGGCAGTAAATAAGAAAGAAGAATAAACTTGGTTTAGGAATTGGAACTGATTGAACGTTTTGCATATTTTAAGTATTTAGGAAAGAAAACGATTCTTAGTCGATTTTCTTTCCTTTTTGATCAGTGAATATTTTACTGTAAGTACTTAAAGTTATAGAAATGGCTAGGAGGAGGAATCAAGCATGCGTGTGGCTTGTTATGATCGAACGTCTGTTTATGAAGAAGCGAAAATCACTAATGACGCTCAATATGATGCAGTGAAAGAGTATGTTTTAGAGAAATATGAACAAATTCCCCAACGATTTTCAGACAAAGGAGAATCAGGGGGAAAAGCGGAACGTCCAGCTTTTCGACAGCTTAGAGCTTGGGTTTGTGCGTCAGAAGAAGAGGGGGTGATCTATGTTTGGCGTTATGATCGATTGGCACGTCAAGCCAAAATAGCCTTAGAATTTATTGAGTTGTGCCAACAACATCAGGTTCAAGTGTATTCGATTTCTGAACCTCTTCCTGCTTCTTTCTCACACGCGTCAACGAATAAACTATTTGTGCAATTATTGTTCACTTTTGCAGAACAACAACGAAACGTCATTATTGAAAATGTTCGTGCCGGACTTGCCTATAAAAAGCAACAACGGCAATACCTATCTTCTGCGGTTCCATATGGGTATCGTTTAGTGAATGGGAAAATCCAACAAGAAGTACACGAAGCAAGGATTGTTCGCTATATTTTTCAACTTTATTTGACTAAAAAATATGGCTACAAAAAGCTTTGTCAACGATTGACGCAACAAAAGCTTTTCTTCCGCGAACGTCCTTTTCAGCCCTATCATATTTATAGTATCCTAAAAAATCCATTGTACTATGGCGAAATCAAAGGAGGATCTTTGGGGAAGTATCTAGGAACCTTTGAACCGATTCTCTCGAAAACAATCTTTTTACAAGCCCAAGAGATTCGCCAATCAAGGTGTACAGCTAAAAAAGATACGTATCCGTACTTATTACGTCAAAAAATTCGGTGTCCCTTCTGTGGTCGTCATCTGAGTTCGAAGTATCAATGGAATACAAAGAAGACAAAGACGCTTCATTATTATCATTGTACCGACCGAAGCTGCCAAGGAATCTTTCTTCGGGCAGAAAGGGTTGAGTCAGAAGTATTGGAAAAGATACAGGCTTTTTTTCAATACGAAGGCGTCTATCAAGCCTTGATTGCCCAATTGACGCAACAATTATCCGAAAAGCGAAAAGATGAAAAACACAAAGTAATCCAACAAAAGAAACAAGAAGCACAATGGCTCAAGGCATTTGAAGAGGGCAATTGTTCACTGGAAGAACTCAAGCAACAGCTGCAAGCTCTTCAAAAGCCGAGGTCTACTTCTTCGTTTCTTTCACTCCAACAGTGTGAAGCAAAAGTGAAAGAATGGCTTCAACTAAAAGACCTCTCTAGTCGACAATTGTTATGTGACCATGTTTGTCGGATCGAGGTAACAAAGGAAAAAACAGTCTGTGGGATTTACTTCCGGCAAATGACACAAAATATTTTAGAAGGGAACGAATGATCTATGGAAACGACACCAACCAAACGAGTCGCATTGTATATTCGGGTGAGTACCCAAGAACAAGCTTTAGAAGGACATAGTATTCAAGCACAAGAACAAAATGGACGACAGTTTGCCGAACGGATGGGCTATGAAGTGGTAGAAGTTTATGCCGATGAAGGGATTAGTGGGAAATCCACAAAAAATCGGTTCGCCTATCAACGAATGATGAACGATGCTCGGAACCATCGTTTTGATCTACTAGTGATTTGGAAATTGACCCGTCTCGGACGCAATATGTTAGATGTCTTACAAACCGTCGAGGAACTGTTGCGATATGATGTGGGGTTACATTCGATCTCGGAACAATTTGACGTGACTACTTCGACAGGAAAACTAATGTTACAACTCCTTGGGAGTTTCGGTGAATTTGAACGCAACCAAATTGCGGAGAATGTTCAGATGTCAATGCAAAGCTTAGTGAAAGATAAAAAGCGTTATGCAGGTGGACGACGTTTAGGCTATGTCAGTGGTATTGACACGAATGGTCAAAAACAATTGGTCATTGAACCAGAAGAGGCGAAAATTGTTCGTCTGATCTATGCAAAATATTTAGGCGGAGCAGGGTATCGAGCGATTGCCAATTTTTTGAATCGTCAAGGATATCAAACAGTCAAAAAGAATGCTTTTTCTACCACGGCAGTCAAAGATATCTTACACAATAAAATTTATGCAGGGTATTTAGAATATGCGCGCTACATCAATTGGGAAACCAAACGACGGAAAGGAAAGAATCCGAAACCGATTTTAGTGAAAGGAACCCATGAACCGATTATTTCGGAAGAAGATTATCAAAAAGTACAAGAACGCTTTGCTTTAGAAGGAAAACAACCCAAATGGAACCATACAGGTGAAAATGTATTGACGGGGTTGTTACGTTGTCCAGAATGTGGGGCACCGATGGCAGCGAGTAATGTCACAAATACCCTAAAAGATGGCACAAAGAAACGGATTCGATATTATTCTTGTTCAGTTTTTCGAAATAAGGGAGCAAGTGTGTGTCATGCCAATTCGATTCGTGCCGAACAAGCGGAAACATTTGTCGCCGACCGATTAAAGGAAATTATTCAGCTACCAGAAGTTCTTCCCCGATTGGTGGCAGCGTTAAATGAAGAAATAGTGCGACAAAGCCAACCATTGGAACAAGAACTCGTGGTGTTACTGGAACGAAAGGAAGAATTGAAGACTAAAATTGAAAAATGGGAAGCTGCTTTGGAAGATAGTCCTGAATTGTTTCCGATGTTAAAAGACCGCTTAGACGAATTGACTGAAAAACGACGACAGTTGCACATTCGAGAAAATGAAATCTTAGGGATCTTTCAACAACAAGGAGAGCCGATTCAAGTCAAAGATGTCCAACGGATATTGACTAGTTTGGATCGTTTTCTTGCCCAGAGTGAGAAGAAGCAAATCAAAGCCTTGTATCGTACCTTTATTGAGAAAATAACCTTTGATCCTAACCATAAGGAGATGTTGGAAATTACGATGAAATTCACGCCTGTCGTGGTACAACAATTGAATGAGCAATACCAAATAGCCGTATCCAAAACAAAGGATACGGCTATTTTTGTGTTAAAAACACCCTTTACGTTAACGATCTAGTCTAGGTTATATCAAACAACGTTAGAGGGGCGCTAACGCTTCTCTAGCGATTTGAAATCGTTAGAGAAGTAGTTAGGGAGGTCCTTATCATAAATAGGGATATTTATTAATGAATATTTGAAATATAATTGTATATAAGAATTAAAAAGAGTGGGGATAGATATGAAAAAGATGGGTAAGTGTATTTTATGTGAAAAATACACTGAACTTACTAAAGAACATGTGCCACCTAAAAAATCAGGGAATACTGGAGGTAAAAAGACCAGAACTGGTAATTTAGATGATTTCCTTAAGAGCGATTTTACAAAAGGTGATTTTCCGAAGGGGATTAAAAGGAAACCTCAAGGAAATGTTTATTATACGTTATGTAGTAAATGTAATAGTTTTTTTGGTAGTGAGTATGTTGAGGAATATATTAGATTTGCAGAAGACAATAAAAATTTCCTTTATAACAATACAAGGAAAATAAACGAAGAAAATGGTACGCAAAATCTAACTATTAGAGCAAAAACAGGAAGCTGCTTTGGAAGATAGTCCCGAACTATTTCCGATGTTAAAAGATCGTTTAAATGAATTGACTGAAAAACGAAGACAGTTACAAATTCGAGAGAATGAAATCTTAGGGATCTTTCAACAACAAGGGGAACCGATTCAAGTCAAAGATGTCCAACAGATATTGACTAGTTTGGATTGCTTTCTTATCCAGATTGAGAAGAAGCAAGTTAAAGCTTTGTATCACACCTTTATTGAGAAAATAACCTTTGATCCTAATCAGAAGTAGATATTGCCGATCCCGATGAGATTCACACCTACTGTGATTTGACAATTGAATGAGTAATATCAAATAGCCGTATCCAAACCAAAGGATATGGCTATTTTTGTGTTAGGGATATACGTCACGTAGCTTGTTATCAAGAATAAGTTTCTTTATTTTTTTGCTTTTTCTAAAAGGGAGTATGCTAAAATAAGAGGGTATATAGCAACTTTAAATAAGAGATAGGAGTGTATCTTTTTGGGTGCAGAATTAAATCAGAAGTTATTTAGTGCGGCAGATAATCTCCGTAGTAAAATGGATGCGTCAGAATATAAAAATTATTTATTGGGGCTGATTTTCTATAAATATTTATCCGACCGTTTGCTGGAACAAGTGGTTCTTTTAGCAGATGAATCCTTAGAGGAATATGACACAGTAAGCAAACAAACAATGTTGTATCGTGAATTACTTTCAGATGAAGAATCAAAAGAAGATCTGATTGCCACAATCGTTGATATTTTGGGATATGCAATTGCACCAGAGTATCTTTTCAACGTCTTAGCGGATCAAGCAAAACAAGCAACGTTCCAATTGAACGATCTAAACAAAGCCTTTGTGCAATTGGCATCTACCTACAATCAATTTAATGGGTTATTTGATGATGTGGATCTCCAATCAAAAAAACTAGGAACAGATGAGCAACAACGAAATGTGACGATTACCGAAGTTATCAAGAAATTGAATGACGTGGAAGTTTTAGGTCACGATGGGGATGTGATCGGGGATGCGTATGAATTTCTGATCAGTCAATTTGCTTCAGAAGCAGGGAAGAAAGCCGGAGAATTTTACACGCCTCATATGGTTTCTGATATGATGGCACAAATCGTGACGTTGGATCAAAAAGAACGACGATTCTTTAGTGTCTTTGACCCAACCATGGGTTCAGGTTCCTTGATGTTAAATGTACGTAACTACTTAACTCATCCAGATAACGTTAAATATCATGGGCAAGAACTAAATACAACGACATACAATCTAGCAAAAATGAACTTGATTTTACATGGGGTAGATGCCGAAGAAATGAATCTCCGCAATGGGGATACGTTGAATAAGGACTGGCCAACAGATGAACCTTACACATTTGATGCAGTAGTGATGAATCCACCTTATTCGGCTAATTGGTCAGCAGATACGACCTTCTTAGATGATTCTCGGTTTAATCGCTACGGGAAATTAGCGCCAAAATCCAAAGCAGATTTTGCGTTTCTTCTTCATGGTTTCTATCATTTGAAGGAAACAGGGACTATGGCTATCGTCTTGCCACACGGGGTTTTATTCCGTGGTGCTGCAGAAGGGGTCATTCGTCAAAAATTATTAGAAGACGGCAGTATTTATGCTGTGATCGGTATGCCTGCGAACTTGTTCTTTGGTACATCGATTCCCACGACGGTGATTGTATTGAAGAAGAATCGTCAAACTCGAGATGTATTATTCATTGACGCTAGTCGAGAATTTGTCAAAGGGAAAAATCAAAACAAACTATCGGAAGAAAATATTCAAAAAATCCTCGAAACCTATGCTGAAAGAAAAGATGTCGAGAAATACGCTCATTTGGCAACCTTTGATGAAATCAAAGAAAATGACTATAACTTAAATATTCCACGCTATGTAGATACGTTTGAAGAAGAAGAACCAATTGATATGGTTTATGTCGGAAATGACATCAAGAAGATACGACAAGAACAGCAAGTGCTAGAAAAAGAACTTTTAGAAGCTATCTCTTCCCTGCAAACAACACCTGAAAATGAAGCGTGGTTACAAGGCGCGTTGGAGGTGTTCAAACATGAGCAATAATACACAACCAGAAATTCGGTTTCCTGGATTTACGGAAGATTGGGAACAGCGTAAGTTAGGTGATTTTATTGATGTTAAGTCTGGAAAAGACTACAAACATCTGAATTCGGGATCAATACCTGTCTATGGAACTGGTGGATATATGCTAAGTGTAGATAGAGCGCTATCAGATATAGATGCCATTGGGATCGGAAGGAAAGGGACAATTGATAAGCCTTATTTATTAAAAGCGCCTTTTTGGACTGTCGATACCTTGTTTTACGCTGTTCCTAAACAAAATATTGACCTTCAATTTTCACTATCTATTTTTAAAAAAATAAATTGGAAAAAATTTGATGAATCTACTGGTGTACCTAGTTTATCGAAAACTGTAATTAATAGTGTGGGTGCTTCTGTTCCCAGTTATGAAGAACAACAAAAAATCGGTTCATTCTTCAAACAATTAGACGAGACTATCGCTCTTCATCAACGTAAGTTAGATTTGCTGAAGGAAACGAAAAAAGGATTCTTACAAAAAATGTTCCCTAAAAACGGAGCAAAAGTGCCAGAAATTCGATTTCCTGGTTTTACGGGAGATTGGGAACAGCGGAAGTTGGGGGACGTTCTAACTGTTTCAAAAGAGAAAAATAAATCCAATTCCTACTCCAAAGAACAGATTTTATCTGTTTCTAGAGAAGTAGGAACGGTAAATCAAATCGAGTATCAAGGACGTTCTTTTGCTGGAGCAGACATTTCTGGATATAAAATAGTTTACCCTGGGCAGTTGATTTATACTAAGAGCCCATTGAAAGGCGCGCCTTATGGAATTTTTCAATTAGTAACAGAAGAAGGTATTGTGTCACCGTTATATGCTGTCTACAATTCAACCGAACAAGCCCTGGCTTCGTTTATTGGTCTACAGTTAAAAAGTGATAATATTGCTACACATTATCTGTCCCCTTTAGTTTCTAAAGGTGCAAAAAATACAATTAATATTACCGATGAAGGTGCTTTGGATGGACGTGTCACGTATCCAACTATTACTGAGCAGCAAAAAATCGTTGCCTTTTTCAAACAACTAGAGAATACCATCACTCTTCATCAACGTAAGTTAGATTTGCTGAAGGAAACGAAAAAAGGCTTCTTGCAAAAGATGTTTGTTTAGGGAGAGAAGAAGAATGAAAATTAGTCACCGTGAGGAAGCGGAAGTCGAAGAACAGTTGATTCGTGTCCTCGGGGAAGGACATAATCAGTGGACGTATCGTCCGGATCTAAAATCAGAAGAAGATCTTTGGGTTAATTTACGCCAAAAAATCATCTCAAATAATCAAGCAGAACTGAATGATTCTCCTTTGACCGATAAAGAATTTGAAACGATCAAAACCGAATTATTACTGCGAACGAAAACCCCATTCGATGCTGCGAAATGGTTAAAAGGTGAAAATGGAATGGCTCGGATCACGATTGAACGGGAAGATCCGCAATTGGGTTCTGTCTCGCTCATTCTTTATTCCAATCAAGACATTGGTGGAGGAATCTCTACCTATGAAGTGGTCCATCAAATTGCAAAACGTGGAAGTAACATAGAAGCGCGGGATCGACGTTTTGACGTCACCTTATTGATCAATGGATTACCGATTGTCCAAATCGAGTTGAAACAAGTAACCGCAAAAGATGGCGTCTATCAGGCGTTTAACCAAATCAAAAAGTATGCAGAAGAAGGCATGTTTCGGAACAATATCTTTTCGACCTTGCAGTTGTTTGTGGTTTCCAATGAACAAACGACCCGGTATTTTGCAAATGCCTTACCGAAAGACTTGCACCCTAAGTTTTTATTTAGTTGGCGAACGAAAGACAATGAAAAAGTAGAAAACTTATATGAGTTTTGTAAACAAGTGCTAAATATCCCGGATGCCCATCGCTTGATTGCGGATTATACGATTGTCAGTGAAGATCAAGACAATAAAACCCTCATGGTGTTACATCCTTATCAAGTACATGCGATTCAAGCCTTGTTTATTGCTGCAAATAAACATCAATCAGGGTATGTGTGGCATGCGACAGGTTCAGGAAAGACGTTGACTAGTTTTGTATCTACTAAGCTTTTAGCACGAAAATCGGGGATCGATCGAACGATCATGTTAGTGGACCGCAAAGATTTAGATAATCAAACCACCGCAGAGTTTACGAAATTTGCTTCGGAATTTAATACGGGGATTTCTTCTGGGAATGCCAAAGCAAATAGCTTGATTGTTGGAACGGGAAGTGCCAAAGAATTAAGTGAAACCCTGTTGGCGGATGCCAATGCGAATGTTGTAATCATTACAACCCGTCAAAAACTAGATGCGGCGTTGAAATATGCAAAGAAACAGGAAGAGAAAAAAGGAACCAATCGCTTCCAAAAATTAATGGGGCAACATATCGTGTTTGTAGTAGATGAGTGTCATCGAGCGTTAAGTGCTGAAAATATGGAAGAAATCAAAAAAATGTTTCCGAAATCCACTTGGTTTGGCTTTACAGGTACACCGATTTTCCCTGAGAATCGGAAACAAGCCAAAGGGCAATTGGCACGTACGACCCATGATCAGTATGGAGAGGTCTTGCACACCTATACCATCAAGAATGCATTAGAAGATGGCTCGGTTTTAGGATTTCAAGTAGAGCATGAAAACACCGTGGAGCCGACTTCATTAGAGAATAAAATCTATCGGAAATTAAAAGAAGTAGAAACATATGCAGAGTATTCACCGGAACAGATCAATCGTATGATTGATCAAATGGAGCCGGTTAAAAAAGAAAGTTATTTGGACCCTACTGTTTTTGAATCAGATGAACATATCCAAAAAGTCATTCATAAAATGTTCCGTCCAGACAATGCCTATACAAAATTTGATTTTCGAAATGGCCGTCCAACGAAGTCTGCGATCTTAACCACGAGTTCCATTGACATGGCCAAAAAGTATTATCGAGCGATCAAAGAAATGACGAAAGAACCTGACTGGTTAATAAAAGAGTTTCCTAATCAGCCCATTCGTGAAGGAAGAACGATGGAGGATCCTGATTTTCCACGAATCGCTATTACCTATTCATTAGAAGAAAATAGCCGAGATTCAAGCGCCCAACAAGAAGAAATGCAAAAAATTATTGAGGAATATAATCAGTATTATGATACTGCCTGGTCTTTAGCAGACATTGAACGTTATAACGGAGATATCAATAATCGTTTGGCACGAAAAAGAGCGGAATTCAAACAATTTGGGAAACAAATTGATTTAGTGATCGTAGTGGATCGTCTGTTGACAGGTTTTGATGCGCCTACGATTCAAACCCTATTTGTGGATCGTAATCTAGAGTATGCAGGATTGATCCAAGCTTTTTCACGTACGAATCGTACGTATCCTGATAAGACAAAAGGATTGATTGTGACGTTTCGTAAGCCAGCGACAATGGAGAAGAATGTCGAGGATGCGACAAAACTCTATTCAGAAGCAAAAGAAGAATCGGGTTTGATTTATCCAAGTTATCAGGAATCCAAAAAAAGATTCAAACAAGCATATGGTAAGTTAAAAGAGGTTTCATCCATGGAATCCATTGATGAACATACTCCTCTTGAAACTCGTATCGAATATGTCAAAGCATTTCAAGAATTGAATCGTGCGTATGAATCGTTAGTGACTTATGACGATTACAATGATGACATGGTGAAATCTCCAACTTTGAACAATCAAATTCAACTTTTGGAAGAACAAATTGGCGTGTACGAGACCGTGAAGGGTTCATTAATAGAGGAAGAACCAGAAAAAGAAGGAGAAGATTTTTCAACGATCGAATTTTATAGTGAAAATACCACGAAGTTGTATGATATTGATTCTACTTATATTGATCAATTACTAGGAAATTATGCTGCGAATAGTTCAGATGCACGAGAAGAAATTGAAAAAGCTTTGGCTAAATTGAATAAAACAGAAGGAGTCAAAGAAGTTTACCGACAAATTTTAAATGCGTTTGATGTGGGGACTTTAGATAGTAATGAAGATATCTTTGTCATTAAACGTCGCTATTTTACACAAGCGAGTGATGATTTGATTCATGTCTTTTCCAATGAGTGGTTTGTCTCTGAGAAAGAATTACATGCTTCTAATCTGCAATATATGCCAGGTGAAGATCCAATTCCTAATATGAAAGCAATTATCAATAGTAAGGATTACGAAGGATATAAAGCCAAACATCCAGAAGCGAAGCCATTTAAATACCCACAAGAAATGAAGCGAGCATGGCGTAAAATGTTAGATGATGAGTTGATTCCACTTGAGAATGAATTGAGGTAAAAAAATCATTATTTAATTCTTTTAATTATTACCGATAACAAGTGATATTTATAGATTCTGTAACAAGCTGATATCAAAAATAGAACTAAGGGGAAATTTTTATACCCATTTCTAGATATTAATTCCATGAGTTTATACTTTTTCACTTATGATCGGAATCATGTGGACACATTCTTCTAGAGACTCTTGGAATAGAATCCTATTTCTCACTTGAAACTAACCAGCTAATTTTTTTATTGTGTTATTTTATTTGGAAATTTAATGATAAAGAGGGATAGAATATTTAGAGTATAGTGGATGTGAGGAGGTAACACAACTGGATGATTTGCAAGAAAAAAGAATTTTAAAAAAATTAATCGATTTTGGCATTACAGATATAGAATCGTTTCTTAAATTAAATTTTAGAAGAAACTAGTTAAATTAATAATAGATATGTTTATATTATGGGTTATACAGTATCTATGAAAGCTGGAAATAAAGCTAACATACATCGTCAATTTAATAGAGAAATTAAAAAAATAAATCAAATTGTATAGAAGGTATTTAAATGAATGATAGTAGTAGAATGGAAGAACTCTCTGAGGTAGTTACAGAACTAATTGAATTCAGCAATTGGTGCTATGATAATAATGAAGGAAATTATAGTGAAGTTAAAGCAAAGCAAAACAAATTTATTA
This sequence comes from Enterococcus sp. C53, assembly GCF_040887425.1. NCBI lineage: Bacteria > Bacillati > Bacillota > Bacilli > Lactobacillales > Enterococcaceae > Enterococcus > Enterococcus sp. C53. The sequence continues at coordinate 8,085 of NZ_JBFOFT010000016.1, read as the reverse complement.
GGGGAAAGCGGAAAACTGACAGAAAGTCTTCGATTATTATAGATAATTTGCATTTTGGGTGGAACTATAATCAAAATAACGCTGGGAAAAAACTTTGGGCAAAGGGATATGTCAATACAGGGTATACTAATATTGCTTATGACCGCAGTAATGAAAATGATAAAAAATTAGTTTTTAGTGTAAAAAAAGAAATTAAAAAAATTATTCATTTGCCGTCTGATAAGCCAATAACTTCTGAGATAAAGGAAATAGTTGAAACATTTTGGAATTATCAAGATAAAAAAGAAATGAATCCTAAAGAAACAGATGTAAAAGGGTATCTACAAGCATTATCTGATAAATTAATAAAATCCAAAAACCTTATTCTACGTGGCGCTCCTGGAACAGGGAAAACATTCCTTGCAAATGAAATGGCAGCTGATGTCGTTTCAAATGGCAGAACTACACAAATCAATGAATTGAGCGAAGATGAAAAGAGCCGAATTGGATTTGTCCAGTTTCATCCTAGCTATGATTATACTGATTTTGTTGAAGGTTTACGTCCAACTACATCCGATGATGGCGTTGTTAGTTTCACCTTGAAAGATGGAAGCTTTAAGAGCTTTGTTGAAAAAGCAAAGAAAACAAAGAAAGTAAATGGACAAGATAATTTTGAAGAAGCTTGGGCTAAATTTTTTGATGCGGTAACGGAAGCTAGTATAGAAGGAGAAGGCTACAACAAACTTAAAACATTGACAGGTAAACCAGTACGCAATCTTCTCGCCTATGAAAGAAATGAAATTCAAGGCGTTTATCCTGCAAAAACTACTACTTACATGAACCATGACCAAATTTATAATGTCTATCGTGGATTACCTGGTACGCCAAAAGGTGGATTTGATGCTTATCGAAAAGCGATTGTAAAACACTTAAAAGAAGAATTTGGCTTAAAAAACTACACGGCGTCAACGGTAGATTCTACGAATAACCAAAACTATGTGTTTATCATTGATGAAATTAATCGGGGCGAAATTTCCAAAATTTTCGGCGAATTATTTTTCTCAATTGATCCAGGATATCGTGGGCATAAAGAAGGTGTTTACACACAGTATGCAAACCTCCATGAAAATCCAGAAGAAAAATTCTATATTCCTAATAATGTTTATATTATTGGGACGATGAACGACATTGACCGTTCTGTTGACACTTTTGATTTTGCTATGCGCCGGAGATTTACTTTCTTAGAAATAAAAGCAGAAGATTCAGCACAAAATATGCTGACTCAAGAGAAAACAAAAGAACTTATGACGCGTTTAAATGAGGCGATCGTTGCCAAAGAAAAAGGTGGATTGTCAACTGATTACCAAATTGGTGCTAGTTACTTTTTAAGTATCGATAATGGTGAGGAGACAATGGAACAATTATGGGATACTAAGTTATATCCATTATTGAAAGACTATTTTCGTGGTGAACATAAGGCGAAAGAAAAATTAGAAATACTAGAAAAGGTATACTCTAATGACGGTGATTTAGATGAAGCTGAAACCTCTACACGATAATCAAGAAATCAATGACTCAGTTGTGCAACATCCAATCATTACGAACTTAGTTAATCGTGACTTAAGTAGTTTAGAGAAAGAAAATTTTATTATCTTTCCGCAACAGTTAAATCAATCCAAGGATCTAAGTGAAGATAACTTGATATTTCAATCAAGAAATGGAAAAATTTGGACTTGTAATGTCGTAGGTATCCTTAGCGATTCAACAGATGAATTAAGAATTCATTCTAGATTCGCTAATCAAATGAAGCATGAAGATTTCTTTTTACGTTATATGCTTCAGCGTGTTTTGAATTACAACGTGATTAATGATCATTTTAGTGCATCTAAAAAGATGACATACTACGATTTGTTGGTATTTCTCTTTCCTTATTATCTGAATGAAGCAATGCGTAAAGGGATATACAAAGAATATGTCAAACGAGAATACAATAATGCCAATATCAAGGGAGCTGTTGATGTTGCAAAACACATCCGTTCGAATGTTCCTTTCGTTGGAAAAGTTGCTTATCGAACACGAGAGTTCAGCTATAATAATCATCTGACGCAACTTATTCGTCATACTATTGAAAAAATCCAAAATGAGTATGATTTCTTACTTAGTGGAGATGAGGATACGAAAGAAAACGTGGTTCTAATCAAACAAACAACACCTGATTATGCTAGATTAAACCAATTTAATATCCTTCAAAAGAATATCCTTCATCCAGTCAAACATAGTTATTACGAGGAATATTCGGCTCTTCAACAAATCTGTATCCAAATTTTATCGGAAGAAAAATCAGGATTTGGAAGTGATAAAAATCAAATACATGGAATCATTATCGATGTGTCTTGGCTATGGGAAGAATACATTGGGAAAGTCACTGGTTGGAAACATTATGGCAGAGATAAAGGGTTAGCAACAATGCATTTATTTCAAGAGCCCAACCGGTCCCCACGATATCCAGATTTTACATTTAATAATATACCAATTGATACAAAATACAAAAAACATCTTGATACTAGAAATGACTATAATCAGTTAGTCACATATATTCATATAATGAATTTAGACCAAGCAGATACAATGAAAGGCGGCTTTCTGCAACCTACTTCCGATCCCCTTCCTGCAAATCATGGGTATAAAAAAATAGGCATATTAAGCGGGCTAGGAGGAGAAATATTCACATATCATTTTTTCATTCCGCAAGCTGCGTCAAGTTATTTGGAATTTGTAGAACAGATGAGAGAGGTAGAAGCAGCACTACAAACTACTTTTCAATAAGTAGGAGTCATAGAAATTTTACTCAAAAAATCTTCATTAAACAATTTGGCTAAATAAGTTTGGAAAACAGATTACCTATATTTCAATATCCAGTGAGTTATAAATATCATTCACTCATGATACGCAGCTCCATACCACAAATAATGATATTTTTTAAGAGAAAAAATTATCCCTATTTTAAATAATAGAAATAGGTAGTGGTAGGGAGAAATTTATAAATAACTTTTTTATTTGCTTTGGTAGCCAAGTAAGTTGCAAAAGAAAAATAAATACTGTTAAAAAGATAATGTAGACATAGAAACAAATACACCCGTGGTGCTAGTTAATTTTTTCCTAGAGGAAAATGTCTAAACATGTTGGTAAATCAACAAAAAAACGCATATAGTAGTCTCAAAACTCCCAAGAAATGAGGACTACATATGCGTTCATCAAAATATACTGAACATTATACAGATACTTTTATAACATTCAAGGAAATTATGAGAACTGTTTCTAACATATACCACAATTGTGTACCAGATAAGATTAAAAACCGAAGAAATACTGATCAACTGAAGCAACGCGATACAGTGATTATTGCTTGTGTTATATGGGGCATAATTAATGGCTATACTAGCCAAAGAGCCACGTATAGAGCGGTTTGTTCCGTCTTATTTCCTAATGGTGACTTTGCTAGTAGGAGTCGATTCACTCGCTTAAGTTCAAACTTAGCTTACACTATCAAGATTATTCGATACTTTTTCATCAAGAAGCTCACCAAAGGTGAACTAGTCGGAATTATAGATAGTTTTCCTAGTCCATTATGTAAACCAGTTAGAAATAGACAAGCAAAACTATTGAATCAAATAGCCAAAGTTGGCTATAATTCAACAAAAAAATCTTATTTTTATGGTCTTAAAATTCATATGATCGTTACTAAGACTGGCTTTCCGATTACTTACTCAATCACGAATCCAGGTGTCCATGACGTGAAAGTGTTAGAGACTTTATCGGAAGAAGGGAATCTTCCCAATATCCTAGGGGACAAAGGATATATTAGCCATAAAATCCATGAAAAGCTTGCCCTTAAGGGCATTACTATATCCGTTCCGCCACGTAAAAACATGGATAAATCAGAAAAACTAGACCACAGCTTACTTGGAAAACAAAGAAAAACAGTTGAGACTGTTTTTTCTTCCTTAGAAAAATTAGGTTGTCAAAATTTCAACTCACGTTCTGTTAAAGGGCTAGAGAGTAGATTTGAAAGCATATTACTGGCTTACAGTGTTCTATTAAGTCGAGCACAACGACGCTTTGAAGGAACTTTGAGATATTCTTTAGGATATTAAAATTAACTAGCACCACGGGTGATTTATAGTATACTATGTCAAAAGGAGGAGTTAGATGAACAATCAAATCACACTAGCGTATTTAGATTATGATGATCTAGATGCTTTACAAGTTGTAAGTGTTGTCAGTTTTTATGAATCGTTTATCGATGGCGCAGATCCACTTGATATGCAAGGATATTTACAGACACAATTGACAACTGAAATATTGGCAGTAGAATTGGCACAGTCAACCAGTAAATTTATTGGTATTAAGGATCATCAAATACTCATTGGTTATATGAAAGTCAATGATGAAAAAGATGCTATAGAGATTCAACGGATCTATCTGCTCAAAGATTATCAAAACAAAGGGTTAGGGCAACGGTTACTCGATGAAGCGAATCGTTATGCTAAAACGAAACAAAAACGTTATTTACGTTTGACTGTTTATGAAAAAAATCATGCAGGTATTCGTTTTTATGAACGTCATGGATTTAAAAAAATCGGGATCAAACATTTTCCTTTAGGAAAACAAGATCGTATTTGTCCGATTTTAGAAAAAGAAATCTAAAAAAACGTCCTCACTTTTGATGCTGAGGACGTTTTTTTAGACTGGTAATGGAACCATAATTCGCTTTCCTTTTTGATAAATCGCTAATTCCGTCACACCTTTTGCTTTTAACAGAGCAAAAAGATCATCGAAATGGAAACGGAAATGTTCAAGGTAATGCCCATCTGATCCAACACTAAACAAGGTACCACCACGTGAAAGATATAAATCGATGACATATTCATATAACGCTAAATTGTCATACAAGTAAGCGCTCTTAGCATTTAATTCGAATGCCAATTTATTTTTGATTACTTGATCTAGAATCGGTAAAAACTGCGCTTCATATTGTTTAAATTCAGCAACGGATAGACCAAATACCCGAAAACCATAGTCAAAATGAGCAAAGACATCTGCTTCTATAACAACTAGTGCTTCTGAAAGTTGTGCAAAATACAGAGGAATCACAATAGCAGGATCCATATCTTTGACTTCGTCATCTAAATAATCAAATTGACCATTATGATGCACACTGAGTAATTTTAAATCGTAATCTTTATCGGCTAAATAGTCGATGATCCGATCCTTTTCAGAAGTTATGTAACCGATTTCGATACCTTTTAAAACACGATTGCCAAAACGCTTATTTAAGCTATCGATTGTTTGACTGTACATTTCATAATCGGGGATATCATCGACTTTAGTAACAGGATTGGCTAAGTCAAAATGTTCAGTTGTCACGACGTAACCATCGTAGTTTGTTAAATAGTCCTCATTTCTTGGGAGTTTTGAGACTACTATATGCGTTTTTTTGTTGATTTACCAACATGTTTAGACATTTTCCTCTAGGAAAAAATTAACTAGCACCACGGGTTATCCTAATTATTTCTAATTGATTCTATAAGCACTTTACTTAGCGATACATAAAAATTGTGATACAATTCGGTTGTAGTTTTAAAGGATATTATGGTCACTAAGTTACACATATAAATTTTTATTGAGGTGTGATAATATGGCAAATTTCTACGGAAATGATCCTTTTTTCAACAATGATATGGATGATGTTTTCAATCAATTATTTCGGCGCATGGGTAATCAAAATTCGGAGCGTGCACGGTATTTAGTTAATGGACAATCGTTGACACCGGATGAGTTTGCTCAATACCGAGCAACTGGTAAGCTACCCCAAAATAATAAAACAATAGAAGTATCTAAAGATGGTAAACAGGCTGTTAAAAAAGGAGGGATTTTAGAAAAGTTAGGGACTAATTTGACGGAACAGGCTCGTGATGGACTACTAGATCCAGTGATTGGACGTGAGAAAGAGATTCAAGAAACTGCAGAAATTTTAAGTCGTAGAACGAAAAATAATGCAATCTTAGTTGGTGATGCCGGTGTAGGTAAAACTGCAGTCGTCGAAGGTCTGGCACAAGCAATTGTGGCTGGTAAAGTTCCAGAAACGATTCAAGATAAAGAAATCTATTCGATTGATTTATCGTCTTTGGAAGCGGGAACTCAATATCGCGGTTCTTTTGAAGAAAATATTAAACAGCTGGTAGAGGAAGTTAAAGCAGCTGGTAATATTATTCTATTCTTCGATGAAATTCATCAGATTCTCGGCACGGGTGCCACTGGTGGTGAAGATGGTGGCAAAGGATTGGCTGATATCATTAAACCTGCTTTGTCACGTGGCGAGCTGAGTGTAATCGGGGCTACGACTCAAGATGAATATCGCAATACTATTTTGAAAAATGCGGCTTTGGCACGGCGATTCAATGATGTTGTGATTAATGAACCGACGGCCGCTGACACTTTACGTATATTACAAGGTGTTAAAGAGCTGTACGAAAAACATCATCATGTTGTATTACCAGATGATGTTTTGAAGGCGGCTGTGGATTATTCAATCCAATATATACCACAACGCACTTTGCCAGATAAAGCTATCGATTTGATCGACATGACTGCGGCTCATTTAGCGGCTAAAAATTCGCAAACTGATGTTGAGACATTGGATCAACGCCTTAAAAAATTAGAGGCAGCTAAGGAGGCCGCCATTAAAGCGGAGGACTTTACAAAAGCCGCTGATATCAAGAAGTCGATCGAGGAAACCAAGCAAAAAATTAAAGAAACGGATCAAAAAGAAAAAATCACTGCCACGATTGATGATGTGGCACAATCGGTTGAACGTTTAACTGGTATACCAGTTTCTGATATGGGCGCTAATGATATTGAGCGCTTGAAAAATCTTGATAAGCGTCTGAAAAGTAAGGTAATCGGTCAAGATGAAGCGGTTGAAATGGTAGCAAAAGCAATTCGGCGTAACCGTGCGGGCTTTTCAGAGGGGGATCAGCCGATTGGAAGTTTTCTGTTTGTGGGCCCAACTGGCGTAGGAAAGACTGAATTAGCTAAGCAATTAGCCTTAGATATGTTTGGAAATGAAAATGCGATTATTCGGCTAGATATGAGTGAATATGCTGATCGTACAGCTGTGTCGAAATTAATTGGTACCTCGGCTGGATACGTAGGCTATGAAGATAATGCTAATACTCTAACTGAACGGGTTCGGCGTAATCCATATTCCATTGTATTATTAGATGAAATTGAAAAGGCTGATCCACAAGTATTAACGTTACTGTTACAAGTGATGGATGATGGGCGCTTAACGGATGGACAAGGCAATGTCATTAATTTCAAAAATACGATTATTATTGCTACTTCTAATGCTGGCTTTGGTAATGAAGCATTAAGTGGTGACAAGCAACGAGATCAGTCATTAATGGATAAGTTAGCACCATTTTTCCGCCCAGAATTTCTGAACCGCTTTAATGGAATCGTGGAATTTTCACATCTGACTAAGCAAGACTTAAGTCAAATTGTCGATTTGATGTTGGCGGATGTACAAAAAACTTTAGCCAAAAAATCCATCAAACTTGAGGTAACTAAAGCGGCCAAAGATTGGCTGATGGAACAAGGCTATGATGAAGCAATGGGTGCGCGGCCATTACGGCGAGTAATTGAACAACAAATTCGTGATAAGGTAACAGATTTCTACCTTGACCACTTAGATGTCAAAAACTTGAAGGCTGATTTAGTGGATGCTGAGATTGTGATATCGGCAGCTTAGCTTAAATCAGTGTTCATAAATAACTTTATATAAGAGGAGATTTATTGGGAAGGAGATTGCTTGATAGGTTCTGTTGCAAAGTTTTAAATAAAGAATAAAATCCCTTACGGTATCTATGATTTAAGCTGGGATTCCCAATAATACCTTGATTTCAGTACAGACCGAAAACCCGAAGAGAGTGCCTTCTTTTCGGGTTTTCTTATATAATCCTCGGATGGCTTCCATGCCTTTAATCGTGGTAGAGGCAGTGCGTAAACTTCGATAGAATTTATTGCGTCTCTTTACTGGACGAA
>NZ_JBFOFT010000015.1:0-27194 GCF_040887425.1 Enterococcus sp. C53 | reverse complement strand
TCAAAAAGAGTCTGTGCATAAGCAACTTTTGCTGAATTTATTATTTTCTTCACTGATGGTAGAAAGCGCGCAAGCACCAGTGATTATCACGAATAAAAAAACGATTCGTAATGAGCCGCTGATTCAAATCTTAGATTATATCAATGATCACTATGCAGAAATCACCTTACAGCAATTAGGAGAAACTTTTGGCTATAACAAAAAATATTTAAGCAACTTGTTAAAAAATAAAACCGGTAGTAGTTTCCAAGAGTTGATCGATCAAAAACGCTTATCTGAAGCAAAGCGACTCATGCTAGAAACAAACGATAGTTTAAGTACGATTGCCTTAAAAATCGGCTATAAAAGTGTCCCTTCGATTTTCAAACTTTTCCAAAAAGAAACCGGAAAAACACCTGATTATTTCCGAAAAAAACGGATGTAAAAAGAGTAGTTGAAACATGAATGGTACAACTCTCTAATTCCAACTGTAAAACAGTGACGAAAAGTTATTAACAAAAAAAAATAACAAAAACCGCCTGAAACAATTGATATGTTTCAGGCGGTCCATTTATATTTTACGTAAAATACCACGTTTCTAACGAATGTCTCTAATTGTTTGATTTTATTCTACAAATGGTTCTTCTCCCAATGCTTGTTGCGCGGCTAGATTGATCATATTCCATTGGCGATCAAAACCAGGTTGGAAAAAAAAGTCAGCTTCTGCTAAATCTTCGATCGTCAGTTTTTGTTGGATCGCTAGCGCTAGTACGTTGCCTTGAGCAGTCACATCATAAGTAGATAAAACAGCTCCGCCAAGGACTTGATGTGTCATTGGGTCAAAGAATAATTGGATTGAAACTTTCGTGTTCCCATATTCTTCAGGTACATATTTAGGACGAATAGTATCTTCATAATAAGCTGTGCGAATGGCTACGCCTGCTTTTTCTGCTGTAAAACTATTCAAACCACTAGCTGCAAAGTGATAATCAAAAACACTTAATGCCGAAGAACCTACAACGCCTCCAAATGGTTGGCTTGGTGTATCCTCAAATAGATGTTTGACTACATATCGTGCTTCTCTTCTTGCCACTGTTGCTAGTGCAATCGGCATTTTTGAGCGGGCAGGTATCGAATAAGCAAGGGTTGCATCCCCTACTGCATACACATCAGGTAAATTGGTTTGCAAATATTCATCGGTAACGATCCAACCACGATCATCTAAATCTACGACTCCTTTTAGCCATTCCGTATTCGCTTTGACTCCAGCTGCTTGAATCACAAGATCTGTCGCGATTTCTTCATCTGCTGTTTGAATCGCAGCGACTTGTTGCTCACCAGTGAAAGCAGTGATTTTCGCACCCGTCACGACTTTGATACCCTTTTCTTTTAAATGTTCGGTTAAAATATCCGTCATTTCCGGATCTAAATAAGTGCCTAATGGTCGATCAATCACGTCTAATAACGTCACTTCTTTCCCTGCTTTTTGAAAAGCTTCAGCGGCTTCGATCCCGATATAGCCTGCACCGATAACAGCTACATTTTTGATCGCTGGATCAGTTAATTTATCTTTGATTCTAGTAGCCCAATCGTACCCACGCATCAAATAAACGTTCTCTAAATCTGTTCCTGGTACTGGCAATGAATTTGGTTTTACTCCTGAGCTTAAGATCAATTTATCATATTCATACTCTTTGGTACTCTTATCTAAGATACTAGTCACCGTTACTGTCTTTTGGTCTGCATGAATCGCTTTTACTTCATGATTGTTTAAAATGTGAACATTGGGTTGTGGAAAGTTTTCTGGTCTGAAATTTCGTACATCATTAACATCTGTCACTTGGTCCTCTAAATATAATTCCATGCCACATGACATGAACGAAACATAATCCCCTGCTTCAAATAAGGTGATATCGACATTTTCACCATATCTAGATAGCAATTCTAAAATCGATTGATGTCCGCCATGAGATGCGCCGACAATAATAACCTTTGTTTTCTCCATTGATGAAACCTCCTTGTTCAATTATTTAGAATAACTCTAAACAATTCAAATATAACACTCGATTTTTTATAAATCAAAAGAAATGCCCAAATATTGGACAGAAAAAATAAGACTTTCTCTATTAAGTTTTTGACTTAAATGTTTATCAACTTTCTTTTTAGATGGCAATACTTTTTAGTAAGAAATAACTATACAGAAAAATAAAACGATTATGCTATTATTTGTCAATTATATCGCTTGACTTAACTTGTAAAATTTATATAAAAAACATTTTCCATACTAATAAAGTTAGCTGGTACTATAGACCTCCTCAGCCATGAAATTAGAAAAAAACATACCAAAAATAATAACTGTACAAAAAAGATCGTTTCAGAACACTTAACATTTACAAATAAATACAGGAAAAACTTTGCGTTACTTAATGTTGTATAGTATTATAAGAGTAAAGAGGTGGTATATATGCTCATTACAAAATCTAGATTACAAGGTAGTTCTGTAGTAATTACACTACCGTCTGATAATGGTAAAAAACCTTCAGAAAATCAAGAATATATTGTTGTCTACTCTGAAGATGGGACAATCACATTAGTTCCTAAAATCGAAGATCCATTTAGTGCTGGACAAGAAGCTGAGTATTACGAAAAAGATGAATGGAAAGACTTAACTCCTGAAGGGAGAGAAATTTTATAGTGCCTAAAGCTAGAAATTATATTCCTAAAAAAGGGGATATTGTTTGGATCGATTTTGATCCATCCACAGGCAAAGAAATTCAAAAGAGAAGACCAGGCTTGGTTGTATCTCGTTATGAATTTAATTGCACAACAATGTTTGCAATAATCTGTCCAATTACTTCTACTATAAAAAATCTACCGACACGCTATTCGCTTCCCAAAGATTTAGATACAAAGGGACAAGTACTTATTTCTCAATTAAAATCACTTGATTTCAAGGAAAGAAAACTCAAAAAGGTCGAAAATTTACCTTTACAAGATATGGCTAAAATTGATCAGATTATCCAGTATATATTTTAAGCACCTTAAATTGGATCATAATCTTTCGTTATGCCAAATAAAACTAAAAAATGTACACCATTAAAAAAGAAAAATGACAAATGTTCCTCTTTCAATCAACAAAGTAAACAAAAAATGAAAAACTTCGTTCAATAAAATGAACGTAGCTTTTCATTTTTTTTGATTACATATCAGCTAAAAAAAGGCGAATCCGTTGGCAAGCTTCCGTAAGTTCTGCCAAACTACTTGCATAAGAAATCCGAATATAGCCTTCACCCTCTGGTCCAAAAGCTGAACCAGGGATACAGGCGACTCTGCCTTGTTCTGCTAACTGTAAGCAAAACTCCCAAGAATTCAAGGTAACTTCTTTTGGCAGTTTACAAAACAGGTAAAAGGCGCCATCAGGTGGTATGATTTCAAACCCTAACTCACTTAATTGACCTAAAAGATAATCTCTTCTCTTCGCATACTGTTCTTTCATTTTTTCCCCATCATACATTCCGGTAGTAAGTGCCTCAACCGCAGCTTTTTGAGCCATCGTAGTGGCTGAAGTGACTAAATATTGATGGACTTTGATGATTTCATCAATCACATATTTTTGAGCAAAAATAAAGCCGATCCGCCAGCCGGTCATCGCATGAGATTTGGATAAACCGCTAATCACAATTGTTTGCTCCGGAATATAAGACGCTGGCGAGACATGGTCTCCGACATAATTCAACTCTGCATAGACTTCATCACTGATCACGAAGACCGATCGTTGTTTGATGACTTCAGCTAATTTTGCCATTTGTTCTGAAGTTAACAGTGTTCCTGTTGGATTGCTTGGATAGTTCAAGATAATTGCTTTGATCGAGTCGCCATAAATAGCAAAGGCTGCTTCTAACTGTTCTGGTTGGCAAATAAAGCCTGTTTCTGACGTATCGATCGTGATCAATTCCGCTCCAGCAAGATCCACTATCGGCTGATAGCCAGGATAAGCAGGCGCAGGAATCAATACTTTGTCGCCTTCTTCTAAAATCGCTAGTAAAGAAGCAGCGATTGCTTCTGTGGCACCAACTGTCGTTAGTACTTCAGTTTGAGGATCGTATACCAACCCATAACGTTCTTTTTGAAATAAACAAGCAGCTTCACAAACTTCGGGTAGTCCCCTCATCCCCGTATAATGGGAATAATTTTCTTCAATAGCAGTGATCCCCGCCTGTTTGACATGTTCGGGTGTTGGAAAATCAGGCTCTCCTAAGGTTAACTTGATGACATCGGGGATAGCAGAAATTTGTTGGTCAAAACTTCTGATTTGTGACACTGCTATTTTTGCAAGCCTGTGATTAAAACGATTGGTTAAATTCATGTGGTTTTCTCCTTTTTATCACTTCTTTGTCACTGATCCTTTTTTAGCAAAAGTCCTTTTGTATGAAGGATCGTTTGATACCAAGCGACACCCTTTTCTAACACAGCCATATCAAAATCAAATCGTGCATCATGAAGTGCTGGTGTATCACCGACACCGAGAAAGAAAAAAACACATGGATACTTCTGGGTATAAACACCGAAATCCTCTGCTTGCAAGACCGGTTGTTCAAGCTCATGTAATTTTTCTGATTGCTTCAAGGCTGTATATATGTGAGGATCATTGATGACCGCTGGATATCCATCATTATAACGGAATTGGATCGATACCTGCGAATTTTTTTGAAATTTCTCTGCTAAATCAGCCAGTTGTGCTTTGATCGAATCTTGGATTTGCTGATCATAAGAACGGATGCTGCCTGAAATAGTTACTTCATTTGCTAAAACATTTCGAATCGTACCACCAGTGATCTGTCCAAACTTTATTAAACGTCGCCATTCTTTAGGTAAAGATTGTTCCAACTCGTATACTTCATCCATAAAACCAATGGCTCCTCGGATACTGTCGATCCCTTGTTCACTAGAGGCAATATGGGCAGATCTCCCTTTGACAATGATATCTGTCTCACTACTTTGTGCCATAAAGGCGCCCGATCGTGAATAGATCTCGCCTTTGGGAAGACCTGGCCATAAATGAAACCCGAAAATCGCTTGGACTTGATAGTACTCTAACAAACCTGTTTGAATAACACTTTCCGCTCCGCCAGATATTTCTTCCGAAGGTTGAAAAATCAGAACAACGTTGTACATTAACTGTTCTTTATGATCTGCGATATATTCCGTTAACCCTAATAACATTGCCATATGTCCATCGTGACCACACGCATGCATCATCCCTTCATGAGTAGAAGCAAAGGGAAGATTTGTTTCTTCTTGAATCGGTAAGGCGTCAATATCTGTCCGAAAAGCAATCGTTTCGTTTTGTTGATGATCAAAATAAAGCAATAAACCAGTCTCGCCGATCTCATGCAGGACTCCCCCAAGATCCTTGATTTGTTCATGCAAATACGCTTTGGTTTTAAATTCATGAAAGCCGATTTCAGGAATTTGATGTAACGCCATGCGATGTTTTGCTAACATCGACATTCACCATCCCTTCATAGAGCCCTTTAACGACTGTTTCATATTCTTCATTTTTTACCCCAATGATCAAGTTTAATTCTTGTGCCCCTTGGGATAAGATCGATGTCCGAATCTCTAGTTGATTTAAGATGGATAAGACTTTGCCAGAAAGTCCAATCAGTTCTTTATGTGGTCCGCCAACAACTGAGATCAATGCCAGATTCTCGATAATTTCGACTTCCTCGACACCCAAATTTTCTTTTAACTCTTTGGTAATCAAAAATAATTGATCTGCAATGGCTTCTGCTGAAACGACTACTCCAATATTGTCGATCCCCGAAGGAATGTGTTCGATCGAAATACCATGATTCGCAAAGACACTCATTGCTTTCCAAATAAACCCGATTTCATCAGACATATGTCGTTTAAATAGTGTTAGCGAAAGAAAATCTTTTTTTCCAGCAATCCCTGTTAAGCCATTTTCTTTTTCGACTTCTTTGCTGGAAATTCTAGTGCCTTGCGCCTCTGGATCGTTCGTATTTTTTATTTGAATCGGGATACCTGCTTCTTGTACTGGGAAAATAGCTGATTCATGGAGAACATTTGCCCCCATATACGCCATCTCTCGTAATTCTCTAAATGAAATTTCTTTGATGATTTTTGGCGTGTCAATGATTCGTGGATCAGCCATCATAATCCCAGAAACATCCGTCCAATTCTCATAACAGTCGGCATTCAATAGTTTGGCTAAGATTGCGCCAGTGATGTCGCTCCCACCTCGCCCCATCAATTTTTCTTTTCCAACTGGATTAGCACCATAGAATCCTGGGACTACTAGTGGGCCTTTTTCTTGATAAATAGTTATTATTGCTTGTTTCGTCCGTTCTTCATCGATCTCACCCGTATAATCAAAGAAAATCAGTTCTTTCGCATCTATAAACGTATAACCAACATATTCAGCTAATAACTTCGCAGTGAGATATTCTCCCCGACTGACCAAAAAATCTTGCGAGACTTTTTCTCGCTGTAATTTTTTTTGGATCTCTAATAATTCATCTTCAATCGGAAAAGTCAACGACAAGACATCTCTCACTTGAATGAATCGTTCACAGATCCTTTCCCACAAAGGTGTCCAATCGACTCCATGATGAAGATAGGCATGGATCAAATACAAGAGATCCGTGACTTTGTCATCTTCTTTTGTTCGTTTTCCTAAAGCGGAAACAACGATCACACTTCGTTCAGGAGCAGCTAAAATAATAGATTTTACCTTTTTGAATTGTTCTTCATGAGCCATCGATGAGCCACCAAATTTTGCGACTTTCATTGGATCACCTCCCTGATTGGTGATAACAATGCAGAGGCGATTTGTACAGCATTCGCAGCTGCGCCTTTACGGATATTATCCGCTACGGTATACAGCAACAGCCCATTTTCCAATGTAGGATCATGCCGGAGTCTGCCGACGTATACCTCATCTGTTCCTTTAGCAAGGATACTGGTCGGGTAACTATGGTTGGGCAAATCATCCACGACTGTTATTCCCGGGAAATGTTGCAAACATTGACGGACTGCTGCAAGTGAAAATGGCTGCGCCAACTGGACTGCGATTAAAACACCATGACCAACTTCGATGGGGACACGTACACAAGTAGCCGAGACAGGTAAGTTAGGCAAATGTAGGATCTTCCTTGTTTCAGCCATCATTTTGTGTTCTTCTTTCGTATACCCATCAACCAACGGTGCATCAATTTCGGGGATGACTGTTTGACTGATATCATGCGGATAAAGCAAAGGTTCCTGCCCTTTTTGAGTGGCGTGAAGATCAGTTAGCCCTTGTTGCCCCGAACCAGAGACCGCTTGATAGGTGGAATAGTTCACGCGGTTGACACCAAATGTCTGTTGCAATGCCTTTAACGGTAAAATGGCTTGGATCGTGGAACAGTTTGGATTGGCAATCAATCGGTTCATTTCATGATCTGCTAGATTGACTTCTGGAACGATCAACGGAATCGACGGATCTTCTCGCCAAGCAGAAGAATTATCAATGACGACCAACCCATGTTCTCTAGCAAGTGGCGCAAATTCAAGTGAAATTTCTGCTCCGGCTGAAAAAAGCGCTAAATCATACCCGTCAAATGATGTCTTTGTTAATTCTTCTACTGTGTATTCTTTTCCCTTAAACACACAGACTTTTCCAGCTGAACGCTTGGATGCTAATAATTTCAAACGACCTACTGGAAAATCATATTCTGCTAACACGTTCAACATCGTTTGACCAACTAAACCAGTTGCTCCAACGATACAGGTATCTATTTTGCGCATCTTTTTCATCCTCTCTATAATTCCCGTAATGCAGCGATCAATGCGGTGTTTTCCCTCGTTTGTTCGTCTTTGATTTTTAATACTCGGGCAGGTGTTCCACCCACTACGGTATCAGCGGCTACATCTTCTAAAACAACTGCTCCAGCCGCTACGACTGCATTTTTGCCAATACGGACACCTTCAACAATGACAGCATTCGCACCAACCAAGACACCGTCTTCAACCACCACTGGTTGAGCGGAAGCCGGTTCGATCAAACCCGCCAACACTGCCCCCGCACCAATGTGACAATTTTTGCCGACAATCGCTCTTCCGCCTAAGATTGCCCCCATGTCGATCATCGAGTTTTCCCCAATCTCCGCACCGATATTGATGATCGCTCCCATCATGATGACCGCATGATCACCGATCGTTACTTGATCCCGAATAATTGCTCCTGGCTCGATCCGAGCATCGATTTCTTTTAAATCAAGCAGAGGTATGGCACTATTTCTAGCTGTTTCTTCTATTTCGATCTCAATGATTTTAGCGGATTCTTTTGCGAGGATTGGTGCGATTTCTTTGTAATCACCGAAAATAATTTGGCTATTCCCCTGACCAAATACTTTACACTTTTCAAATTTAATTGGTTCAGTGACATTTAAATACACTTTAACCGGTGTTTTTTTATCAGCTGTTTGAATCAAACGTATAATTGCTTGTGCGTCCATTTGCTTTCTCTCCTTTATCCACCTAAAGTATCTGCTAATTGATAGTATCCAGCTGGTTGATTGCTTAACCAAAAAGCTGCACTTACTGCTCCTTCTGCAAAAATCTGATTGGAAAACGATTCATGTTTGATTGATAATACTTCATCCGTAGATGCAAATAAAACTTCGTGCTCTCCAGGTAGAGAACCAATACGTAAACTGTGTACTCCGATTTCATCGGTTTTTCTAGGTTGATCTTTCCATTGGAAAACAGGCGATAGTTTACGGACTTCTTGCATACTAGCGAGTAGTGATTGAGCCGTTCCAGAAGGCGCATCTTTTTTTTGGTCATGATGTTTTTCAATCAATTCGATTTGCCATGTTTTCAATAATTCAGCAGCCTGCTTCACTAATTGATTCATGACAAAAATCCCTAAAGAAAAGTTCGCACTGTATAAAATGGGGAAACGTTGCCCAAACGCTTCGATTGCCTGGAATTGTTCCTCACTATAGCCAGTCGTTCCGATCACGACTGGAAGTTGGTGTGCTGCTCCATAATCTAGCACTTTTTCCAAATTATCTGCGTGAGAAAAATCAATAAGGAGTGAGATATTACTCGGAAAAGATAAAGTAGTCGCTTCTTTAAGGGAGACCTTTGGAAAAACGACCTCATGTTCATAAGATTCAATGACTTCTTGGATTTTTTTGCCCATTCGTCCATGTCCGACTACACCAATTTTCATACCTGTTCTCGTCCTTTCATAGGTAATAATTCCTGTAATACTCCTCGCTTGTCCTCAGACAGAGGAACAAGTGGTAGCCGTAACACACCTGAAGGAAGAGCCATCATCTCCATTGCGGCTTTTATTGGGATCGGATTTGTTTCACTAAACAAGGCATGGATCAATGGTAAGGCAGTTAATTGGATTTATTGCGCTCGTCGAAGATTCCCTTGCTCAAACGTTGCGACTAATTCATGGACTAATCTAGGCTGGATATTGGCCCAAACACTGATAACCCCACTTCCACCCACACTTAATATCGGCAAAATAGCATCATCGTTGCCACTATAAAGGACAAACGAGTCTGTCAAAAGACGACCAACTGCCATCACATAAGCAAGATCACCTGATGCTTCTTTGATCCCGCTGATTTGTGGATGTGTCGCTAATTTTTCCAGGACTGGAATTGGGATCGTCATTCCAGTTCTAGATGGTACATTGTATAAAATGATCGGTCGTGGTGATTGGTCAGCAATTGCAGTAAAATGCGCCAACAAACCTGCATCACTTGTCTTATTATAATAAGGCGTGATCACTAACAATTGATCCGCCCCAATCGCTGCTAAACGTTGGACTCTTTCAATTGTTTTTTTCGTATCGTTTGTTCCTGCGCCTGCGATGACTGGGATTCTTTTATTTACTTTTGCTACTGTAAAACGTAGAATCTCCTCTTCTTCTTCTGGCGTTAACGTCGAAGATTCCCCAGTTGTTCCTAACACTAACAGGCCATCTGTACCTTCTGAAAGATGAAACTCAATTAGTTTCTCTAATCCTTGATAGTCAATTTCGCCAAGCGCATTCATCGGTGTAATCAATGCAACGATCGAACCTTTAATCATACGACATCTCCTTTTGTGACCATTCATGAACAGCTGGTCCCGTCATTTGTATTTGTGTCTCCCCAGTAATCATTAACTCTCCTTGCTCTAAGTGAATCATGGCCTTAGCACTTGCTAAGTATCCATGATCTCTAGCTACAACATAAGCCGCACAACAGCCAGTACCACAAGCCAATGTCCAACCAACACCACGTTCATACGTGCGTACGATCAGTTCCTGTTCATTGACTCGTTGGACAAAATTAACATTGGTTTTTTCTGAGAATAATGGATGGTGACAAATCTGTTCCCCTAACGCTTTCATTTGTTGCGCTTTTGCATCCTCTACAAAAACAACGGTATGGATCGTGCCCATAAACAAACTAGTTAGCTGGACATCCACTTGTCCAATACATACTATTTGATCCACGATGTGTTCTGTTTGATTGACCGCTAACTTTTCTGTCGAATAATCGGGTTGTCCCATCTGAGCGGTACAATAAAAAGGTTCTTCTGTCAAAATTTCAATGGAAATCACACCCGCTAATGTGTGTACGTCGAAAGGTGAAGTTTCTACCATAGCTTTATCCCATATATGCCGAGCAAAACAACGAATCCCATTCCCACACATCGGCGCCTGACTGCCATCTTTATTGAAATAAAGCATCGTTAAAGGTTGCTCTCGAACGACAATCAACCCATCTGTATCAAATCGATCCTGTCCACACCACTTGCTGGCTAATTGGTGATAATCGATTCCTTCTTCATAGTCCATTAAGATAAAATCATTGCCGCAACCATTATATTTATGCAGGATCATTGAACTTCACCTCGCAATAAATCCTCATATTCTTGCCTACGTACCACTAATCGAGCAGTTTCACCGTTGACGAATACCACAGCAGGCGTCAAAGCTCGGTTATAGTTGCTACTCATTGAATAACCATAAGCGCCTGTGGCATATACCGCTAATATATCTCCGGGTTCAGCGATAGGCAAAAGAGCTTCTTGAATAACCACATCACCTGACTCACACATTTTCCCAGCGATCGTGACTTTTTCGGTTTTCTTTTCCCTTAATTTGGTTGCCAGATCACATTGATAGCTCGCTTGATAGAGTGCTGGACGGATATTATCGGTCATTCCCCCATCGACAAAATAATATTTTTTATTTGGCGTTTGCTTAATAAATCCTACCGTATAAAGCGTCGTTCCTGCTTCCCCAACGATACTTCTTCCGGGTTCGATCAACAATTCATTGATTACTAATCCTTGTTTTTTTAAAGCTTCTTCCGTAAAACGTACTAATTCTCGAACAGATTCTTCAATGGGTAATGGCTGATCACTTTCGGTATAACGAATACCGAACCCTCCCCCAAGATTTAGCGAAAGTACTTCATCAAAATCTTTAAGATAACCAACCAGTTTATGGATTTCTGCTATCCAGGCCGATAATTCAAAAATCTGCGAACCAATATGTGCATGAAAGCCTTCTAACTGTAAAAATTCACTACCCTGAATAAATTGGATCGCTTTTTGACACTCTTCACTTTCATAGAGTAGACCAAATTTTGAATCAATATGAGCGGTAACGACATATTCATGCGTATGTGCTTCGATCCCTACATTCAACCGGATCATTACCTGGAGTTCTTTTTGATATTCTTGGCTAAGTGCGACTAACAATTCAACTTCCATGAGATTATCCGCTACAAAATGAACAAGTCCATTTTCAATAGCATAACGGATTTCCGCAGGTGTTTTATTGTTTCCATGAAAATAGACCTCTTCCATTGGAAAGTCAGCACACACAGCTGTATAAATCTCACCACCACTAACTACATCTAAACCTAATCCTTGTGATTGAATCAGTTTTAACATGGCGACGGTCTGAAATGCTTTTGATGCATATAAAATCTTTGTCTTAAAATGATCTGATTGAAATCCTTGTTTAAATGCCTTGATGTTCTCCACCATTTGCTTCTCATCGTAAACATAAAGGGGTGTTTGATATTGTTTTACTAATTGACTAACAGGAATTTCACCGATCATTAATTCTGACATTCGAGACTACCTCTTTTCCGCAATGTTTTTTAAAATTTCTCTCATTAAGATTTGAATTTTATTTGAATAATATTAAACAAATTCTCAGTGATTGTCTACTATATTCATAAATTTAATAAAAAAAAGTGCATTCATACATTTTTTTGTATAAATACAAAACTAGCGAATAAAAGATTAAAAAACAATGGATATGCTCATAAATCTCACTATTTCAATCATACAATCTAGTGAAAGCAACTACTCCATCAAATAAAAATACGTTTGGTTGCGATCATTCCATCGAAACCAAACGTATTTTTTAATTTAATCCTTCGTTGTAAAAAGGAGAGCTATTCCTTTGTTCATCAGAAAATTCATTCTTAAATTGATTTTTTTTAAACCACATACCCAAAGTAAACGGCTAAAAACATCAATGATGCACCTAACATCACAAATAAGTGCCAAATAACATGTGTGAATCTCTTACTTTTCATGCTATAAAAAATTGAGCCGATCGAGTAAGCTAACCCACCAGCGACCAATAAAAGTAAACCGGTCAAATTGATGTTTTGATAAAGTTTTGGTAAAACAATCACGATTCCCCAGCCCATCACATTATAAATAATCGTTGATACTTTAGAAACCTGACTGGCTTTCGCTAAAGTCAAACACTTGTAAATGATCCCGATAACTGCTGTTGCCCAGATTACACTAAGTAATAGTACACCAGAAAGTCCCTGAACGATTAACAGGCAAAAAGGCGTATAGGTCCCGGCAATCAGTAAATAGATCGAACAATGATCGAATATTTGAAACACTTTTTTTGCTTTTGTAAAAATCAAGCTATGGAACAACGTAGAACTGAAAAAAAGCAAAAACAGCGAACTGCCATAAATGATAAACGCAACATAATCGAGGGTTGAATGAGCTTGTTCCATCAGCAAGTCAAAACAAATGAGACTTAAAAACGCTGCAATCCCATGGGTGACGGCATTCAACACTTCATTCACTATTTGATACTTCCGACTAAATTCTACTTCCATTTTTGTATTTCCTCCAATCATTGATGCCTTCTTCTTATAAACCTATTATATACTGTTTGTAAGACTTTTACATCTAGTTTTCAAAACTATATTAAAACTTAATGTTTAAAATAGCAAATGAAACACACTATCCCGACCACTAGCAATTCAATCAATACGAATCCAAGAATCAAAAGAGATCGTTTTTTTTGGCTATCAATTTTCTTGGCTTCTTTTTCAATGTCTTGATCTTCATAGGGAATACGGTGTCCTCGTACCAGCAACCGGTGACTATTGACCATATAAGGGGTACATGTTAATAATGTAACTAAATCCTGCCCTTTTTCAATCATCAGATCATCAAGATCTGTAGGCTCAATAATTTTGATTTGATCCACTTGATACGCTAATTTACCATTCTGACTTTCGATAAAAAACAAATCGTTTTTCTCTAGTTGATCTAAATCCGTAAATAGTTTGGCTTTGGGTAATCCACGATGACTAGAAAGAACGGCATGAGTACTTTCACCCCCAACTGGATAAGAGGTTTCTGCCAATAAAGAGGCACCTTTTTCCAGAAAAAAAGAAGTCGTTTGGTCAAAAATCGGTAGTCGCACATTGATTTTCGGGATTGATAACACACCAATGGTATGTTTTTGGATCGTTGATTGTGTTACCTTCTCCGGTTCTTCTTCGGCGAATGGGTCAGAGCCTGGGGAAGAATTACTTTTTGCAAGTTCTCGATTTTTTTCTAGATATTCTTGTTGGATTTTCTCTAACTCTTCTGTCTTTTGTTGTTGTGCTTGTTGTTGGTATTTTCTAATGATTTGCTGATCCAGGTAATCATTGATACGATCACTAACAAAAGGATACATAAAAATTACGATTCCTGTGATGAATAACAAGGTCATGAAACTATCCAAATATCGCCGCTTTTTGTTACTCATTGATCGTCATCCTTTTTTGACTCGTTTTTCCTTTTATTGATGGGATTTTTTTACTTTTACAAAATAACCAATTCCCATGATTAATAAGACTGTACCAATTGTTAGGTAAAGGTAAATCCCTTTGCCACCTGTAGAAGGTAATGTTCCTTTATGCTTGTTTGGTACCTTTTCTGGTGAAATGACTTGTCCAGACAAATGATAAGATTGTTCATCGACTACAAATGAAAGGCGGTTAGTCAACTGTACATAATTTTCTGGTGCCTTGATTTCTTCTAAATAGTAGGTTCCATAAGCTAATCCAATGATGGTAATCAACCCATCTTTTTCAGTAGTAAAAACAGTCGCTTTTCCTTGCTCTTTCGTCCAATTAACGGCTTTCGTTTGAGGATCAATCAACAAATAGTTCGCCTCACTTGAATCTTGGTCTCGAACGACAAAGCTAGCACCTGCTAACGGTTGGTTTGTCGAAACCGCTCCATCAACTTTGATAAACTGCTTACCACCTGTAACTACTTCAACAGTTGGTGGTGTTTGGTCTTTCGTATAGTCGTTTTCTACATTTGCTTCATTTTGGTATCCTGTAGTTGGATTTGCTTGGTCATTCAAATACATATAATAAATAAATTTCAATGTTCCTCCAGGCGTTAAAGAAGGAATGTACGCTGGATCAACTGCCACCGTAAAGCCATTTTCTTGCTCAATCACTGTATAATGACTTGGATCGATTGTTGTTTCTCCATCGTAAAGTGCATAGCCATTGGTGCCATTGACTGCATGATGAAAAGTCAATGCTGCATCGTGTTGATCGATTAAATTGAATTTCGTGTATTTGTTCATTGAACCTTCTTTATCAGCAATTCCTTCGGGAAGATTGACCTTGATTTCATACTGGATCATTTCGCCAATTGCTACATCTTTGCCATTTAATTTTGGCGTACTTTTTTCAACTTTTGATGTATCATTTTTAATCGTTTTTTCGACAGGCGTTTGATTATTTTCGGTAATTTCAAATGCTGTTTTCGTTTGACTCTCAATCAATGCGGCGTTATCTGGTGCCTTCACTTCTTCCAAAAGGTAGTGGCCAACTTCTAACCCGTAAATTTCCATCTGACCTTTTTCACTGTTTTCTTCAATGAAGTCAGCTGTCCCGATATGATACGTTTTCCCAGTCAAAAAAGATTTAGCAGCGGTTTGATCAGTTGTCCAAGTATAAAGCCCGTCTTTCACACTATGAAGGTATTTTTTTACTGCTCCTTCGGTTTTTGAAATGTTAAAGACTGCGCCATTCAATGGTTCATTTTCGGCTGTCCCCACTTTTTTGACTTGCAATACCCCATTATTAGAAACAAGATTTTTAGGATATAAATGAATCGTGTCTAATTCTTCTGTACCATACTGATAAGAGCCGTCTGGTTGTTTGATCATTTCATAAACAGGAAAAGCCAATACCATATTGCCAGCTGCGACTACCCCTGCTTTCGGTTCTTCTTTGATGACATAAACCGCATCTTTTCCGTTTTGAGATTTTGGCAATTCCAGCGTTACGCTTCCTTGTGCATCTGTCGTTCCCGACGTGATAGGTTCTCCAGGAGTCAGCTCTTGAACTGCTTGTTGCGCTTCTTCGACTGATTTACCATTATTTCGTTGTTCATAAAATTGATTCGTTACATTATAAACAGTAAATGATACATCTCCTAGACCTTGATATTGGTCAAACTCTGTCATCTCTTTCCCACTGTTTTGAATAACATTGGGTAAAGAAAGTGCTTTTTTTTTATGCAAGATCACTTGTGCAACTTCTTGATCGGTAGCTGCAAAGACAGGCGATTGCCCTACCCAGCTACCTAAAACAGCTGATAACACGAATAATATTCCCCAACAAATGTCGATTGCTTTCCACTCTTTTTTCATTTATTTTCACCTTTCTTTCTCCATTTCCACAGACTGATACTAACTAGTATTAGCCCAACGATGACATAAAACTGGCTATTTTTTTCATTTGTTTTAGGCAGCAAACCGAAATCTGCTTTACGATTCTTTACCTTCAAAGGATCCGCCTGTTGTCCGTTTTGCTGAAACGAATTTTTTTCAACTACAAAAGGAATTAGCTCTTCACTTTTGATATAACCTTTCGGTGACTGGATCTCTTCAAGGTAATAATTCCCGTCGGTCAACCCTCGAACTGAAAAATTCCCTGATTGGTCGGAAGTTAGTCTATACGCTCCTTCACTACTCATTCGCCAAGTAACGCCTTCCTTCGTTTGATGAAGGTATTTACCTCTTTGATTTCTTACTAGAAATACAGCGCCTTGTAGAGGTCTTTGATTTCGACTATCAATTTTCAAAAAATGCTTTCCTCCCGTACGGATGGCAGTTGATCGTTGGAGGTACTCACGTTCTGTAGTGACCGTGACGTTATTCTTCAATTCCTCGTCTGGAATTGCTGTCGCTGATACTTGCATCTGATAGGTAATCGAAAGTGGTTGTCCAACCATTTTTTGGAGTGTCTCTTTGGCCAATGTCAATTCAAAGCCATTTTGATGAGAAACCATCTTATACCCGGAATGTATTTCTTGTCCGCCAATTTTAAGTTTCCATGTATCAGGTAAGAAGAACAAATGATCATCAGCTTCATCAATGAGTTGATAGCTTTGACAGTCAGAAACAATGGTATCTACTGTATAAGTGACGATTTCACCAAACGAAACACTGGAATCTCCTTGGATCTTTTTTTCCAAAAAAGAAAGTGGAGTCGTTTCTTCGTTCTTAGGATATAAATGAATCGTCTTCAATTCTTGACCTTGCTCATTATTAATTGGGAGTACCACAACTAAATTGGCTGATTTTTCTTTGACGTTTACTGGTGTCTTCGTTTCTTGAAAAAGATACACTTGATCTCTTCCTTGTGCATCTTGCTTTGGTAATTGAAATTGAGCGATACCAGCTTCGTTACCAACGGTTTTGGTGATTTGTTCTGTTACAAACGTTCCGATCTCTTGTCCCTTTTTTGCTAACTGTTGTTGCGCTGTTGTGACATCGATCCCTTGTTCTCTCAATTGATAGAAAGAAGCTGTGACATCATAAACCGAAAAACTCACCTCATTTAGCCCCTGAGCTTCTTGGAAGAATACTTGCTCTTCACCCGTATTTTTTTGTGGATCAGGTAAATTCCCTTCCGTAAACAGAAGTTTATGCAAGATAATCTGTACCTGCTCATTCGAAGATTGGTTCGGAATATTTTGAGCCGCACTTCTTTGCGATCCAATCGTCAACAACAGCGGAATGAGGAACAAGATATACCAGATTCTTTTTTTCATTACGCCACGCCCTTTCTTTGTTTTTTGAAAAAGGCAACGAAACATGTGCTGCTTATCGCAAGGAAACCAGCTAAATAGAACCAGATACGACCCATTCCGCCAGTCTCAGGTAAAGGAACTTTGACTTGATTGGTAATCGTTAACGTAATTTGATTATTTTCGGCTCCAGCTACTAATCCACTTTCTTGTTTGGACCCATCCACGGTCACTGTTCCATCTTCCTTCACAACGATCAAGACTGGCTTTTTCAATCCTTGATACCCATCTGGTGTTTTGGTTTCTGTTAACGTGTAAGAACCAGGTTGAAGGTTTTCAAATGTAAATGTATCCGTTGATTCACCTGCTTGAGGTAGTTCGACACTTGACCCTTCTCCCTCTAGTTTAAAGCTAGCCCCTTTTAATGATTGCCCGTTATCTTGTTTTTTATAGACCGTAAGATTAAAAGGTTTGAGATGGTTTTGATGCTGTAATGTCCACTGCGGATCTACCTCAACATTTTCATGTTCATAGTGGAACGTGCCATATTGATCAATCGTCCATTCATAATTCCCGGCAATCGTATCATAGCCAACGGGTCCTTTCCTCTCTACCATTCGATATTCTCCTGGTTCCTCTACTGTAAATTGAGCCAGTCCCGTTAGTTCCGATACTTTTGTCGCTACTGTTCGATAACTATCAGCAGCATCTTTTTTCTGTAATTCAAAAGTAGCACCTGCTAAGTGGACTTTTTCTGACCCATGAAGCGTATATTTGTGAATCGCCAAAGGAATTTTTTTGAAAGGATTTTCGATCGTTAGAAGAATCGCCTGTTCCTCGATTTTTGCGGATTGTCCGTCGATCGTTACCTTTCCTTCGGCTGATACCGCAATCTTCCAAGTGTTTTTTTGAGCAAGTTCATGTCCGTCTGGTGCCTGTACCTCTGTAAGCGTATAGGTTTCCCCTTTCATTAATCGAACATCAGCAGGCAAGTGATAACTGCCATCTTTGTTATCGATCAAGCGGATCGTTTTAGATTGACCAGTTAATTCGAAAACTGCTCCTACAAGATTTTTTGCTCCAGATGAAGAATGTTTGGTGATGTTCAAATCAAATGGTGTAAACTTTTTAGTATTTTTCCAAGTCGTATCGTTGACTTTAGCAGCCTCATAACCTTCAACGGTCATTTCGTTACTTGCTTGATAGTTAAACGCTTGTCCTTGGTTATTAAATTTTGGCAACATCATGTTTTCATGATAGTCAGCGCCATTACTTGCTGAGAGTAACTTGATGTCTTCACGTCTCCAAGTTCCCTCGGTATCATTAGTTGGTTTATTTAACTGGACAAATCCAGTTTGCCAACTATTTTTATCTGTTGTTGGTGTTCGTTTTATTTCATAAGTGATGTGATCTGGTCGTAGGCTAGTATCATGATCATATTCTTCCCATTCTTTTGTGAAAGACAATGTTACGCCTGGTGCTTTTGCGGAAGGAACGCCAAATTCAACAATTGTTGAAGCATCCGCCGTCGGTTGCAAGGTTGTTTTTTCATTCATTTGGTACCATACATCGGGTTTAAACGTTTTACTTTCAGTTTGGATTCGTACCTGATAATGGATTTGGATTTCCTGATCTTTCCCTAAATATAGTTGATTGCTTTGGATCGTTGAACCAGAAATACCAATCGTAGGCATTACTGCGACAGCATTTTTCCCTACATCTTTGATCGTGAGAGTATTTTCTTCGTAAACAAAGGGTTGAGCAATCGGATCAATCACTTTTCCATTACTGATGGTTCCAGCAATATGGACCGCTTTTTTCGCTAAATAATCAGAAATATCTGTGGCGCGATCAGCCGATTCGTAATAGAATTGACCAGATTCATCCGTTGATACCATTTTCTTCATATTTGTTTCCACATCAGCTTTTGATAAGCCTGCTGGAATATCTGATTGCAATTGGATTCCTAAGCCATGGATCTTGATTCCTCGTTCTTTCAGCGCTAATGCTTCGCCAATCGTCGCTATAAACGTACTCCGAATTTCCTTCTCTCGATTGTTTTGATCTGGAACATTGTAATATCTACTTAAAAGAGAAGTATTTCCGGCTCCTTCTCGTACATCGCTAAATTCACTTCCATAATAACTACCATCTTGTTCTGTAAACACTTTGTTCACGTGATAGGAGTAGGTTGGCACACCATCCGTTAATAAAACAATCACTTTTTCATGATTATTTTGTTCAGCCAACATCTCACCAGCTTCTCTCAACGCTTTTTGAGTAAAGGTTCCCCCTTGTGTCGTTGAAGGTGTGATCGCTTTAATCTTATTTTTTACAGAATTGAATGAACTTAGTGGGATTGAACCGTTGTTATAACCCACACTAGAATACCCAATATAGCCAAGATTGATTTTTTCAGCTATACCACTATGATCAAGGGTATCTACAAAACTATTGACCCCTCGTTTCACTTCTGCCAAACGATTGTCTTCATTCATACTGCCTGACCAATCGACTACTAATACAACGTCTACAGGCGAAAACTCTTTTTGAACGTTCCCACGTACATTTAAAAAAACATCGTATAATCCTGGTGTAGTCGTTTCTCGTGCATATTTGCGAATAGCATAAGAGGATTCTTCTCCTGTTCCCCCGTATTCAATATAAGAATTTGACCGATTAGATGGGTCGCCATTCCATGACGTCACACCATCCCACTGACCATTTTGATTTCCTTGATAATTGAGAACCGTTTCGTTTCCTGTCGGCTGCCACGCTGCTTGTGGGTAGACCCCAGTAGAATCGTTGGTATAATTTGGTACGATAGGTGTGACAGTTTGTTTATTATTTCCAGCAGAAAAGAGAGCGGGAAATTCAAACGGACGTACAACCTCTTCTTTTGTCTCTTCTTCAAGATCTTGTTCCTTTGCTTGCTGTTCTTCATTTCCTCTTTCTGTTGATTCCTTTGTGTCTGCTTCGTTAGATTTAGTCGATTGCTCCGTTGTTTCCAGCGAAGACTCCTTACTACTTTGTTGCTCTAATGTATTATTTTCCAGAAACTTAAATGATTCCTTCACAATCGGGGTGAGTGCTTTTCCTTGCTCATTTTCTGCCGTTTGTTGTTCCACTAAAACTTCTACGTCAACTGACTGATTCTGCTTGATGCCTGCAAAAATCCACTTCTCGTGATACTCTTGCTTGAAAAATTGGCTAGTTGTGAGCCATTTTCCACTAGTTTCATTAAGGTATTCCGTATATTCAGTTGTTGGAATTGGTAGAAGCATTTCTTTTGTTTCTGAATCAATAACCCGTACCAAGTATCTATGTCCTTGGTCATTCTCAGAAAGCCCTAATTCGACGGTCAATTGTTCCGCAGATTGATGAGCTTGGACTTGGCCATATTCATTAGCCATTATTTCCATAGTAGCCTCATTACTTGCTTCGACAAGTTTCCTATTCTGAAAGAAAAAATTGAGTACAACAATGATTCCTAAAGCCCCTAACAAAAAGAATAATTGTTTCTTTCTCATAGATATCCTCCTTAAAAATTATTTAAAATTCAGTTAGATAATATAAAAAAAGAGAAAAAACCTCTATTTTTTCTCTTTTTATTCTCATTCAATTTTTAAGTGGTTTTTTTAGTTATATTAAATCTATAGAAGATATGTAAGTAAAAAATATATCTATAAACTTTCTGTTATTTTTATATAATGATATAGTTTATATTTTCAAAATAACTGATCGAATAGACTTGGTTTTGAAACACTGACTTTCTTCTCATTTCTACAATTACTGAAAAAATATAAAAATCTGAGATACATATTTACAAGATGATAAAAATGAGTTAATAATAATAATACTAAATTAGAAAAGATGGTGATTTATTGATCGAGCAATTATTGTTAGATGATCATTCGCGAGGAAAATTAGCTGTTTATGGTCAACTATTGACGTTATCTCCAGGAGAGCACTTGATCGATAACCTAAGAGAAAACTTAGAAACAACAATCAGTATGGTTAAACTAAAAAAAATCCTTGTTTCTATTCAAGAAGACTTGGAAAAGATAAGTAATAAACAATTATTAACGGCTAAAAATAAGTTGATCATTCGTGAAAGAATGATCCATTACAATCAATATCAAAATTTTTTAACCACACAAAGTATCCCTTATCAGTTATTGCTTAGTATCATCAAGAAGCAAGATGAAGATCTTGCTTCTTTTTGTCAACGCAACTATATTAGCCGTTCCACTTGTTTTCGCCAAACCAAAAAATTAGCGCAGTATTTTAAAGACTATCATATCACTTTGAACTTAACGAACTTAACACTAACAGGTTCGGAAATGCTGATCCGGATTATGTTTTTTAACTTTTTTTGGTTTGTTTCATTAGGTGAAAGTCTAGATGATCTCTATTTTAGCGATGATTTAAAAGCACTATTTGAGTTATACGAAGCGGAACACCTGAAAGATAAATATGCAATCGGCAAGAAGCAAGCTATGCTCCATTGTAAAATCAATCTTTTACGAATTAAAGAGGGTCATTTCACTGATATTTATGAATTAACTCCCACTTCTTTTATCCCTAGTGGAACAGATCTTGAATTTTTTTATGATTTCTTTCAACTTGCTAATTTGAAGCTCGATATTTTAGAAATCAATTCCCTTTTTTATTTGTTCTATTATTGGCCTTTTCTAAATTCCAAATCAGATGTCCAATTACCAATCGTGGAACATTCTTATCTGCAGGCGAACAACCATTTAAAAAAAGTCTTGGAAGAGTTTGAAACGCATTGTCAAAAATATATTAGTAATTTCAACTTTCATGAAGAGCCTTCCCTTCATGCGAATATCTACCTTTCATTGTTGAATTTTACTGTATTCAAACAAAAAATCCCTTTAACAACCTTTTTTATTTCTACGTATATCCAAAAGAAATATCCTATGATCCAAATTTTAGCTACTAAAATCGAAAGTTATTGGAAAAAGATTGCGAATCGTAAAAACTTCCTTTGGTTAAAAAATTGTAGTAGTGAATTAGCTTTCATCCAAGCTTGTTTACTTTATCCGTATTATACCAAGCTAGAAGAAGACTATAAATTGAAAGTTGGCTTTATCAACGTTTCAGAATACTTGATCACTTATGAGATATTTAATCTAGGTGAAAAGATTCCTTTTATCGAGATTGAAAAAGCCCATCTGCCACTCACGAAACAGTATGATTTTTATATTATTGGTTCACCCTTGCTTATTCCTCCAGAGCTAGACCCAGCAAAATATGCGGTCATTGATTTTTGTCGTTACAATGATTTTGAAACGGCATTGTATCAACGACTTTCACATGCCCACCATGAAAAATTAAAAAAACAGCTATAAATAAAGGCTTTTGCTCAAGTATCCTACTGGATCTTGAACAAAAGCCTTTATTGTTATTTTGATGCACGTTTTACGTATGTGCCTTCTGTTGTATTGATTTCAAGTAGTTCATCTGTTTCGATGAAGTCTGGAACGTTAACGACTAAACCTGTTTCCATTGTAGCTGGTTTACCAGAACCAGTCACGGTTGCTCCTTTAATTGAAGGTTGTGTTTCAACAACACGCAAAACAACCGTTGTTGGAAGTTGAACACCAATCACTTCGCTGCCGAAGAATTGAATTTTTACTTCCATATTTTCTAAAATATATTTCATTTCTTCTTCTACAGTCTCTACTGGAATTTCATATTGTTCATATGTTTCAAGATCCATAAAGAATGCTGTGTCGTCCATTGTATATAAATATTGTACTGGTTTCGTATCAATATGTGCTTTTTCAAACTTTTCTTCTGGTCGGAAAGTTGTGTCATATGTTGCTCCTGAACGAACATCTTTTAGTTTCATACGCATCACAGTGTTTCCTTTACCAGGTTTGTGGTGGCTTGCGTCTAAAACTTTAATTAATTTACCGTCTTGAACAAATGTCATACCGGCTCTTAAATCACTTGCTGAGATCATTATTTTTGCTCCTTCTTAACTTAATCATAATCAACTTTATTGTATCAGACAACCGCTTAGAAAACTAGGGAATTATCTATTTTTAAGTTTTACTCTTTGACTTTCTCGTTTAATCATGCTATTTTTAATGAAATTCATTTTTGGAGGGACTTCACATGACAAACAGCAAATCAAAACAAATGAATATTTGTTGTTGTATGGTGCATAAAAGCAGCATACGATTTGTCATGTCTATTAATAGCCCTTCATAAATTGGTATTGCCTTCTTCCGTTTTCCAATACTTATTTCATGATTTTTTCAAGGAGCTGATTTAATAGTCAGCTCCTTTTTATATTCTATTTTTTTAGGAGGGAATTATGATCATTACAACAATCACCGAAGCAATTGGTTCCACCCCGTTTTTTAAATTTACTGCTAAAGATTATCCTATGCCCCAACATTCAGCTATTTATGCAAAATTAGAGTATCTGAACCCCGGCGGAAGTATCAAAGATCGACTCGGTCATTATCTGATCCAACAAGGGATTCAAACCGGACAGATCACAAAAGAGACAACAATTATTGAACCTACTGCTGGTAATACTGGAATTGGTTTAGCATTAACTGCTTTAAGTTATTCTATCAAAACAATCTTTGTCGTTCCTGAAAAATTCAGTATGGAAAAACAACAAGTGATGAAAGCATTAGGCGCAATAATCATCCATACACCAAGTGAACTCGGCATCGTTGGTGCGATTGAAAAAAGTAAAGAATTAGCAAAAACTATTCCTCACAGCTTTCTACCAATGCAATTTGAGAATTGGGCAAATCCCATGGCCTATTATCAGACGATTGGTCCAGAAATCAGTCGAGAACTTACCGAACCAATCACTAGCTTTGTAGCGGGGATTGGTAGTGGCGGTACGTTTGCGGGCACCGCTAAATATTTAAAGGAACAAAATGCAGACATTCGTTTAATTGGTGTCGAACCAGAAGGCTCAATTTTGAATGGTGGTACTGCTCATAGTCACAAGATCGAGGGAATTGGCGTTGAATTTACCCCACCATTTCTTTCTGGAATCACCATAGATGGGTTTGAAATGATTTCTGATCAAGAAGGCTTTGCTTACACAAAGCAACTAGCCAAGCAACAAGGTCTATTAGTTGGTAGTTCTAGCGGCGCTGCTTTTGCGGCAGCCTTACATGAAGTCCAACGATTACCTTTAGGAAGTTCAGTGGTAACTATTTTCCCAGATGGAGCAGACCGTTATTTATCAAAAGGAATCTATTCATAAAACAAATAGTCGTTTTGACCGAAATACAGATATAAAAAATTAGGAGGAACAAATAATGCATATTCAAACAAAACTAATACATGGCGGAATCAGTGAAGACCCTACTACTGGAGCAGTTAGTGTTCCGATCTATCAAACATCCACTTATCGACAAAATAGCGTGGGAAATCCCAAGCAATATGAATATTCTCGTTCTGGGAATCCCACACGTTTTGCCCTTGAAGAATTGATTGCTGAGTTGGAAGGTGGAATCAAAGGATTTGCTTTTGCCTCTGGATTAGCCGGTATTCATGCAGTCTTCTCTCTTTTTCAATCAGGAGACCACATTTTATTAGGCGATGATGTTTATGGTGGTACTTTTCGACTCTTTGATCAAGTCCTAACCAAAAGTGGTCTGGAATATACAATTGTCGATACGAGTGATTTGGCACAAGTAGAGCAAGCCATTCAACCCAATACAAAAGCACTTTATTTAGAAACTCCAAGTAACCCGTTATTAAAAATCACTGATCTCCAAAAAAATAGTCAACTAGCAAAAAAACACCAACTGATAACAATTGTTGATAATACTTTTGCCACCCCTTATTTCCAGAGACCACTTGACTTAGGGGCAGATATCGTCTTACACAGCGGGACAAAATATCTCGGAGGACACAGTGATCTCGTTGCAGGTTTGGTTACTACAAATAATGAAACCTTAGCGGATGCTATCGGCTATTATCAAAATGCCATTGGCGGTGTATTAGGGCCACAAGACAGCTGGCTACTTCAAAGAGGAATCAAAACATTAAGTGTACGAATGGCAGAACATCAAAAAAATGCTTTTGCGGTCGCACACTTCTTAAACGAACGCCCTGAAGTTGAACAAGTCTTTTATCCTGGTTTAGTCACTCATAAAAATCATGAAATTGCGCAAGCACAAATGAGTGGTTATAGTGGCATGGTTTCTTTTACACTAAAAAATGAACAGGCTGCGATTCCTTTCGTTGAATCTCTCCGATTGTTTATTTTGGCAGAAAGCTTAGGTGGTGTGGAAAGTTTAGTCGAACTTCCCGCAGTGATGACTCATGCTTCCGTTCCTAAAGAAAAAAGGGAAAAAGCAGGTATCAAAGATGGATTGATCCGCTTATCCGTGGGAATTGAGTATGAGGATGACCTTATTGAGGATTTAACTCAAGCATTTCAGCAATTAAAAGAAAATTAACGAATGAGAGAAAAGATAAATTTCATTTCAGATTGCTACACCTACAAAGCAATAAGTGTTAGAATCTAATTGGAAGCACTGTGTTTATCGAAGTTTCTTCTAGTAGATGTGTACTTGATTCCGATAAACAAAAATGATTACCAATAGTTAGGAGCCTTAAGTCATGAAAATGAACGTAGAAAGTTTTAATCTTGATCACACAAAAGTAAAAGCACCTTATATCAGAGTAGCTGATAAAAAAACTGGGGAACACGGCGATGTCATTATCAAATATGATGTTCGCTTCAAACAACCTAATAAAGAGCATATGGATATGCCAAGTTTACATTCTTTAGAGCATTTAACTGCAGAATTGATTCGTAACCATGCTGATTATATTGTTGACTGGTCACCAATGGGTTGCCAAACAGGTTTTTACTTAACTGTTTTGAACCATGAAAGTTACGAAGATATTTTAGATGTTTTAGAACAAACAATGAAAGATGTACTTGAAGCGACGGAAGTCCCTGCAAGCAACGAGACGCAATGTGGCTGGGCAGCTAGCCATACATTGGAAGGTGCGCAAGCACTCGCTCGTGAATTCTTAGAAAAACGTGATGAATGGTCTCAAGTAGAAGCATAATTGACACAGCTATTGAGAAATCCATATATTCTCAGATATGTCATTTCAATGTTCTATAACCAATCGTTTCCTTATAAGCGATAAGCGAAACTTTTGACAAATAGTTACAAAATAACCATATTTATCAGTAGAAGATAATTTTTAGCTAAGCTCTAAACGAAAACAAATGATTTTGTTTGATGTTTGGAGCTTTTAAACTATCCTGAGGAGGAAAGATGATGAGTATTTATAATTTTACGGTTACTTTAGAAGATGGAACCTCTTATTCATTAGATAAGTACAAGAATCAACCGATGATAATCGTGAATACCGCAACGAAATGTGGGTTAGCTCCGCAATTCGAGCAATTAGAAGAACTTTATGAGCGTTATCAATCTCAAGGATTAATTATATTAGGGTTTCCTTCTAACCAATTCAAACAAGAAGTTGCTTCTGCCAGCGATGCCGCTCAAGCCTGTCGAAATACCTATGGCGTTACTTTTCCAATGCATCAAATCATTGATATCAACGGTCCAAAAGCAGACCCTCTTTTCGACTATCTAAAAAAACAAGCCCCCGGCACATTATCAAATGCTATCAAATGGAATTTTACTAAATTTTTGATTGATAAAGAGGGGAATGTCGTTGAACGTTTTGCTCCACAAACGACACCTATGAAAATGACCAGTGCGATTGAAGCTGTTTTATAATATTGAATAACAAAAAAGCAGATGAAT
>NZ_JBFOFT010000014.1:0-37553 GCF_040887425.1 Enterococcus sp. C53 | reverse complement strand
GAAAAAACCATCAACAACCAAGTTTTTGACGCATTCCTAAATGGCCTGATTCTCTTGGCGCGTGGTCCGCAAAAAGATAAGCCGATAGTAGATACGCCGCAAAAAAGCAAGGAAATCAAATATATCAACAATGTGTTGCTAAAAAAATTAAAAATCGCCTTGTCTATGACCACTGATGATATTTTAGACGTTTTTGCTGAGGCAGAAATCTATCCATCAAAAGGCGAAATCGGGGCATTTTTGAGAAAAGAAGGCCAACGAAATTTTAAGCCTTGCGGAGATAAATATATGCGTAATTTTCTCAAGGAGTTAGGAATTTATAATCGGAGAAAAGTATAAAGAAATTTCATGAGAAATCAAAACAATGGTTGTTTTGATGAGAGCTAGTTTTTGTATGAGATTAAAATATTATCTTAATCGAGGAGCTGGATTGGTTTTATGAATGATGAATATAAGAATGATGAAGATAAGATGCTTTTTGAAGAGATAGAGAATCGATGTAGGCTCAATTTTGAGCTTCGGGGAAAGATGTCTTTAATACAACAAAAAAAGTATTTAGCGAATAAATCAGAGTTTACTCTGGGACATGTTGAAAAATTAATCTCGGATTGGATTAGTAGTAGAAGCGAATTTACAAAAATAAAACAGCCGATTAAATTTGACATGAAAAAACTTTTGTTAAATAAGAGTGAGATAGGTAATAGAGATCAATATATTAGAGCTAAAGGGCAAGAAATAATTGATTCATTAGGTGAAATGAGGTCATACAATTATTTGTATGTAACACATAGAGCTGATGGAATGGTCATTACTGTGGGGAAATCTTCTTCTAATGATATTTTTTTAGATGGAGATCTTTTTTATCAACTCAATATAAATCACTTGTCTGGCACTGAAAATATAATTTTAAGGACGGAATATGGCAATGAAATATTTGCAAAATATGATGAGATTTTAAAAAATTATTTAGACTGGGCTTGGATAATTCCGGTTGAGTCAGGAGATGCTAAGAAACTGGAGAGATTATTGGGCGATGAACTAATTAATAAAAAAGTACCAATTTTAAATTATTATTCCCATAGACAATAAAAGGCTATTTTTCATGATAATACTAGTTATAACTGTAAAAATGGAAGAAAATCTGGGAAAGAATTTTTTAAATAAGTGTATTGTTCGATTTTAATAAATAATAAGCAATACCATCCGTCTGTGTTGCGCAACATCGTACTACAATGAATATTTTTTCACAAAAAGAAAGTCATCCATCGAATGAATGGAAGGTTTTAGTATACACGAGGTTAATGCCCCCTCCTTTATAATCAGAGGAGTGAGATTTTTTCTATGAATGTTTCTATTTTCTTATTGCTAGTCTAGTTTCTCTTACGATGAAATTGGGATTCTATTCCAGTTTTTATTGATTTGCTGATAAAATAACTTGAATGGTGGATATAAACATGATAAATAAGAGAAGAATAACAAAACGAGGTTGTGAAAAGATTCTCAAATGAGTATAATAGAAAGAAAAAGGAGGAAGAATCAATGAAAATAGCAATTGCAGGCGCTGGCGCAATGGGAAGTCGCTTTGGGTTGATGCTTCACCAAAGTGGGAACGAAGTATTATTAATCGATGGCTGGGCAGAACATGTCCAACAAATCAAAGAACATGGATTACAAGCAAATTTTAATGGTAAAGAGGTAGAAGCAAAACTACCAATCGTTCTTCAATCCGAAGTAGAAAAAGAAGATCAAGTTGATCTGATTATTCTATTTACCAAAGCGATGCAGCTGGAAAAAATGCTGCAGGATATCCAATCATTAATCAAAAAAGATACAGAGGTCTTATGTCTATTAAATGGTATCGGGCATGAAGATATTATTGAGAAATTTGTACCAATGGAAAATATCTATATTGGAAATACCATGTGGACGGCAGGTCTTGAAGGTCCTGGTCAGGTCAAATTATTTGGAAGTGGTTCAGTAGAATTACAAAACTTAGGTGATGGAAAAGAAGCAGCTGCAAAAAAATTAGCAGACAAATTGTCTGAATCAGGATTAAATGCTCATTTTTCTGACAATATTCACTATTCTATTTATCGCAAAGCATGTGTGAACGGAACAATGAACGGACTATGCACAATCTTAGACGTTAATATGGCTGAGCTAGGAAAAACATCGACTGCTCATAAAATGGTGGCGACGATTGTCAATGAGTTTGCCAAAGTAGCAGCAGTAGAGAAGATTGAACTAGATGTCCCAGAAGTCATTGCACATTGTGAATCTTGTTTTGACCCGGAAACAATTGGGTTACATTATCCTTCAATGTATCAAGACTTGATTAAGAACCATCGATTAACAGAAATCGATTATATCAATGGCGCAATTTCTAGAAAAGGGAAGAAATATGGTGTTGCGACGCCTTATTGTGATTTCTTGACTGAGCTTGTCCATGCAAAAGAAGATAGTTTGAACGTAAAATAAAGGAGAGATTGAATGGAAACTTCACAAAAAATATCACCGAAAATTTTTCTGAATAAAGTCCTCGCTGGTACAGCAACAGGAATCATTATTGGATTGATTCCTAATGCAGTATTAGGTGCCATTTTAAAATATTTTAGTGCGTATCCCTTTGCGGTAACGATCGCACAGTTAGCAGTTATTTTTCAACTAGCAACACCTTTGATCATTGGTGGTTTGATTGCCTTACAATTTGGATTTGATCCGATGAGAATGATGGTTGTAGCCGGAGCTTCTTTTGTTGGTTCTGGTGTAGTCAAATTCACACCTGATTTGGGTGAAACGGGTGTTTACGTTGGTGCTGGTACAGGCGATATTATTAATACGATGCTGACAGCATCGATTGCTGTCGGGCTGATTTTACTGATTGGAAATAGTTTTGGGTCAGTGTCGATTGTGTTAACACCGATTGTTGTAGGTGTAGGTGCAGGTTTACTTGGTTTTTATTTATTCCCTTTTGTAACAGCAATTACTTCTGCAATTGGATCATTGATTAATAACTTCACTACCTTACAACCGCTGTTAATGTCTATCTTGATTGGTTGTTCCTTTGCCTTTTTGATTATCTCTCCTATTTCAACAGTAGCAATCGGAATGGCAATCCAACTAGATGGTGTTTCTGCTGGTGCGGCTGCGATGGGCGTAGCTGCAACCACTTTTGTTTTAGTAGTGAACTCTTGGAAGGTTAATAAGTCAGGTGTGACAATTGCGATTGCTTTAGGCGCTATGAAGATGATGATGCCTAATCTATTTAGAAAACCTGTGATTCTTATTCCTTGTTTAGTTAGTGCAGTGATTACAGCTATTCCTGTCGCTCTATTTTCTATTTCAGGTACACCTGCTTCTGCTGGTTTCGGCGTGGTCGGACTTGTTGGTCCGTTGGCTTCTTTAGATGCAGGGCTAAATGGCTTTCTTGTTGTTCTTTGTTGGTTAGTCATCCCTGTTTTTGCGGCACTAATTACTCAATTTTTATGCGAGAAAGTATTTAAACTGTATGATCGAGAAGAAGTCTTCAAATTTTTAGGCTAGTAGATTTTACTAAGAAATTTTCAATCAATGGATGCGTAAGTGAGATGTCAACAACATCTGACTTACGTTTTTTTGCCTTTTTGAGTAGGAGATTGATGCTGACAACTGAACTCTTCAGTGCCATTCGATTTTTTAAAATGTAGAAGAAACTCACCTTTATGTTATTGATTGTTCAAAAGGCAACTAGAATAAAAATATGTGTTAAAATGAGAAAAAATTTGATTGTTGGATGTATCGAATAATCACTAAAAAGTAGGGGAATAAAATGATTTTTTTGCAAAAATATGGTTTTTATTTTTTATTATTAGGTGTGATTAGTGATTTATCGACACCGTATATCCTTGGCCTTTTTTATCCCAAACTGAATCAAATGACTACCGTAATTAGTGTGTTTGGTGACGTAGATAGTCCAGTCAGACGTGCTTTCTTGGTCTGGTCAGTTGTATCTGGACTTTTTTTTGTTCTTTCGTTGCCTGCGTTGTATCACCTATTTGTTGGAACATCAAAAACACTTGCAATACTTGTTGTTGCAACAGTTGGTTTATATGGGATAGGTGATTGTATTTTTACTGGCTTATTCAGTATCAATACGAATGAAAGCTCTTGGAATCTATCGACTTGGATCCATAATATAGGTTCTGGGCTAGGCTATGCAGGATTTCTACTTTTCCCATTGTTACTTGTTCTGCTTTATCGTCAAAGTGGTCAAGGTACGCTTAGCCATTTTTATCTTGTTTTAACAGTTATTAGTTTACTAATTGCAGGTCTTTACGGATTAGCACGGATTCCGTCGATTAGTCAGTTTGCCTTCTTTAAGCAATTGGGCTTCTTTCAACGATTAAGTTTTTTCTTTAACTATTTGCCGATGATTTGTTTAAGTTTTTTTCAACTACGAAAGTAGAAAAAGCAGTGTGAAGCTGATTAAGTGGTTCTATGATATTTGGTGTTGTTACTCAAGGCGAGTAAGGACACCAAATATCATAGAACCCTTCTTTTTTTGTATAGATAAACTGCTTCTATCACTGATCATCGATGTTGTCTAACTGATGTCGCCGAATGCAAGCATTACCTTTGTCAGATTAAAAAATACTCGTTACACTTAATATAGAACGACGAAAGAAAGGATGATCTCAATGAAAAAAATGTACGAAACAGCAATGATCAATCGTGGAGGCCGTGATGGCGAAGTTGAGGCACCAAACGGAAGTATGCACATGAAGATCGACCGCCCAGGAATCCATAGTGAAGGGACAAATCCGGAACAACTTTTTGCGGCTGGATACGCATCTTGCTTCAACGGCGCGGTTCAACACATGCTGGAAGAAAATAATCTTGAGTCTGATTCTGAAGTCAAAGCACGGGTATCTTTATTTCAATTAGAAGATGGGGGCTACCAAATCGGGGTCGTTTTAGAAGTTTCTTTGCCAGGACTTGATAAGGACCAGGCAGAGAAAATCGCAGAAGAAGCCCACGCATTTTGCCCATACTCTAAAGCAACAAGAGGCAATATTGATGTGGAAGTGACTATAGTAGAATAAGGGATTCTTAATGTTACTATAAATGAGATTATGAAAGATCCTATAAAGAAACGCTAGTAAAAGAAACATGTAGTTACGGTAATTAATAGCGGTATATGGACGATTGATCGAATAGAACAAGGAGGCAAAAAAATGACACAGCGGGTAGCAATAATGATTTTAGTGTTGCTGGTCATTGGCCTCCTTGTTTACTATGTCCTAAAGTTTAAGCATTGGAAGCAGCAACGGATACATCAGGATATTGAAAAAAAGTTAAAACGGTATCCTATTGTTCAAGCAGCTTGGGAAAAGGCTGAAGCAAAACAATATAACATTCCTGGATTAACAGAAACAAGAATGGTGGTGCCGGAAACCGGCGAAAATGAGGTTTGTCAATGGATGACGCCGCAAGGGTTGGCTTTTTCTCAAGATTTTGTGTTTATTTCTGCCTACTGCTATGACCATCAGCATCATTCTATTATTCATGTACTGGATAGAGAAACAGGACAGCCGATCAAACTGCTGATTTTACCTAAACGGCCACATGTAGGGGGCTTAGTATATGATACAAAACGGGAACTTTTATGGTTGACAATCACAGGATCTGCTACTGGACGAGTAGCCGCTTTACGTTTGATCGATATCTTAGCAGATACATCTAAAGAGACGGGACAGCCAATCGCTTATTGGCTGACAACTGATCTCTCAGAGATTCCACAAGCATCGTATTTGACTCAAA
Organism: Enterococcus sp. C53; assembly: GCF_040887425.1. Classification (NCBI taxonomy): domain Bacteria; kingdom Bacillati; phylum Bacillota; class Bacilli; order Lactobacillales; family Enterococcaceae; genus Enterococcus; species Enterococcus sp. C53. Next base: position 31,754 of record NZ_JBFOFT010000014.1, on the reverse strand, counting down.
ACAATGATCAACTGGTATCTGGCAACTTCACACTAAAAGGTGAAGGACAGTTGACTTTCTATCTATTGCCGACGATAGCTGAAATGAAAACAGCAATTCGCCGCAAAGACAAAATCCAACCAACCGTGACAATGAGCAGAAAAACATCTGATAAGATTCAAGGTGTGGCTTTTTATGGCCATTATCTCTTAGCCAGTCGTTCTTATGGTCCTTATACCTCGGAACTCTTAGTGTCCGAGCGGGACTCTCCTAGCCGGATCCTAAAACGAATCAAATTTCCACCGTATTTGGAACAAATCGTTGTTGTAGAAGATCGTCTAGCAGTATTGTTTGAAAGTGGCGCCGCAGCGTATCGCGAGAAAGCCAATCCTGTGTTAGCCAATGTTTTATTACTAGACTTAGCAACGTTGCTTCATGCAAATAAGCGTCCCAAAAAGATTGCTGCAACTAAAAAATAGTCGGACAACTCAAGATGATCACTGTTGTTCATAAAGAACGACAAGAAAAATCATCTAGCGATGTTCAACTATGGGTTTATTTAGGAAGTATTTCTACTAAGATTCAATATGGCTATACAGATTCGGCGAAAAAAAAGGCAATGTTAAGTTTTTAAGAATCACAGATATACAAGAGGGACGTGTAAATTGGTCCAGTGTGCCTTACTGTGATATTAGTAATTCTAAACTAGTTGATTTAAGATTGGAAGAAAATGACATTTTGATAGCAAGGACAGGAGGAACTATGGGAAAAAGTTTCTTGGTTAAGGAAATAAGTGAGGAATCTGTTTTTGCTTCTTACTTGATTCGAATTAGGTTAGTTGAGAAATTATTATCAGAATACGTAGACTGCTTCTTAGACTCGCCATTATATTGGAAGTTATTAGAAAAAATTTCTTACGGAACTGGGCAACCAAATGTAAATGGTACAAATTTATCTAAACTACTTATACCATTACCACCTTTAGAAGAACAACAACGCATGACTACTAAAATAGAAATGATAAGAAGATCTATTCGTAGAATCAATTTTGAGTAAATATAACGGACCTAGCATCCATTTTATACCAGATGATGCTAGGTCTATTATTTATATTTTATGGAATTTAATTGATTTGTTCTAGTGTTTTAATATTATTACGACAGTAAAAAAATAGTTTGATTCTTCTAACATGAATAACCATCTAGAAGTGGAAATGTATAAAAGATTTATTTTATGAAGTTTTCCTAATATCATTCACTCATGATACGCAGCGCCTTATCATAAATAATGATATTTTTTCTGAGACAGGGAAAAAATAGTGAAACAGAGGAGTATAAATGAGTGAACTTAAAAAATTTTCTACATCTACTTTAGCTGAGTTGCAAAAAGATGAAAAACATCCTTACTATGTTTACTGTTTGGTTGATCCTAGAAACAACCAGACTTTTTATATTGGGAAAGGAAAAGGAAATCGTATTTTTGCCCATCGTCAAGCGGCACTGAATATGCTAAGAAAATCAGATTTACTTGAAGAAAATGAGACAGTTAGAACATTAAAAATAAAAACAATTCAAGAAATAAATGGGATGAAACTGAAAATATCGAGCTATATACTTAGCTATGGCTTAACGGAGAGTGAAGCTTATGCAAGCGAAAATGCATTGATCAATTATGCTCAATTGATCCAAGGTCTTTCGTTAACGAATTTAGTAAAAGGACATGGATCTAAGGCGATGTCAGTTGAAGAAATCGAAGACCGATATGGGTTTCAACCGATGTCTATAAATGAAATAGCGACGAATGAGTTGATTCTAGCAGTAAAAGTAAGAGATGCGTTCAATCTTTCTAAAGATGAGTCACAAGAATATCCAATCGATGACAGATTTCGTGATGATAATAATTTAAAATCCCGTACGCTAGGTAACTGGGTAATCGGTCGTGATAAGATACATCGGATTCGCTATGTTATAGCTGTTAATACAGGAGCAGATAATGCGGTTGTTGCAGCATATAAAGTTTCTTCTCAATATTCTGAATCGAAGAAATTTGAAAATGGTCGAACACGCTATGCGTTTCAGGCATTATTGAATAGAGAAGATACTTTGCGAGAACTTAATTTATATAAACGATCTTTACCAGATATCAAATTTGGTAGTGGGAGTGCAATTGCATATATTAACAATTAGAACGATGATTATTATAATCATTTCCAATGGTATTTTTGGTAGTAGTTACCTGAAATAAATATAATTTTAAATATATATTATATCCATGAAGAGAGTGGGACAATAGTCAGAAAAAATCTGATTATTGTCCCATTTTTTGATTTTAAGGTACACAAAAATCAAAAAAATTTGTATGATTATAAATCCGTTTTTTACTCATATTCCAACATCTTAATAAATGTTTTTTACGTTTTTTTGAAAGAAAGTACGTTACTTAATGAAATTTGGCACGATAAAGTCTATCAATGGATGTCTAGAGATAGGGATCTATTTTTTGTTGGTTTCGGCTTATTTCAAGGGGCTACTGCTTAAACAGCGCTTTAGAGTGAATGATAAGATTGAGGTTCCAAATAAATCTTTAAATAAAAATAACGATATTTTGAATCATCAACTCGATGAAGCCTTTTCATGTCTATGTTATAGGTTATTAAATGACAAAACTAGTTGTTTTTTGATAAAATCACATACGTTATAAATTGAAATCTGTCAGTTGTTTAGAAGGGAGAAGGGATCAATGAAACCATCTATTCGTCAATGGATAGCTTAGGATTTAATAATGGATCTTGAGGTAACTAACTCATATGTTGAAAATAATCACACCTTTTCATTATTCAAAAGATGAAAAAAATAATGAATGAGTGAGAGAATAGAAAAAATATTTTCTTGCTGATTAGGTATAGTGTATTTCATGTTAGTTAAGAAAAATAAGTATGTCATAAACATAACTAGCAAGCTCTTTTAATATGAAATGATAAAAATGAGAGTGATTCACCCAATGAATAATCACTGAGTCATTTCAAATAGAGTAACGTATGAAAGGAGAAATAAAAATTGTTATGAGATTCAATTGAAAAATCATTTTGTTTGTTCTGCTAATAGCTATTGCAAGCACTTATTCCTTTATCTTTTTTAATAATACAGAAAAGATCGCAACGACAGGAGATATTGCTTTTCATTTTTCCAGGATCAAAGGATTGGCTTCTGTATTTTCGGGTCCGATCAATTTTACTACATTCAATAGTTATGGTGGTGGGGTCAACTTTTTTTATCCTTATCTAACCCTGTTTCCAGCTGTAATCTTTTACTGGATTACCCATAATTTGATCTTAAGTTATATGTTATATGTTTGGGTACTGAATGTGTGTACAATCCTCATCACCTTCTATTACGGACGGAAATTTTTTAAACGTGTAGATGCGGCATTTTTATTTAGTTGTTTCTATACTTTTTACGGGTATCGAATGATCGATATTTACCAACGTTCAGCGATTTCAGAATCAATTGCTCTGACGATTATGCCAGTAGTCCTCTACTACACGTATAGACTTCTTTTTGAAAAGAAGAATTGTGTGATTCCTTTAGCTGTTAGTATGAGTTTGCTTATTTATACGTATGCTCTTTTTACGTTTATGAGCGTAATAGTTATTGGGCTTTTGTTTATCGGTTCACTTTTGGCTAAACGAAAAAAGAAAGAAAATGTTTTGGACTTGTTTGTTGGAATGGCAAAAGCTGTCGGCTGGACGACTCTTTTAACAGCGTATGTTTGGTACCCAATGCTGCAGCAAGTCCTGCATCAAAGCATCAATCGTCCTTTCCGCACAAACCTTCAGGAGCGGGGAGTGAACATTTTTGAAAGTTTGTTTGGTGCGATGACTAATGATTTGACGACATTTACAATGGGAACGATTGGTGTCGTGTCATTAGTCCTCCCGCTTTTCTTTTTGAAAAGATTTGAACGAAGAGAAAGAGTCATTTATTTTTGTGCAGTAGCTACGTGGTTTTTATCGACGAATGTTTTTCCATGGTTTCTTTTACAAAATACACCTATCCAATTGATTCAATTTCCTTGGAGAATCTTAGGGTTTCAAGTGCTTTTCGGATCATTGATCTTGGTGATGGTCTTTTTGAAATGCAGACCAGATCAGAAAAAAAGTATATGGTGGATTGGCGGAATCGTCCTCCTGCTTTTGACACTAACAGTAGTAACGAAAATAAATTATACGCAAAAGATCCAATCCTATAACGCTCGTCTGATTATGACAAAAAAAGAGATTAAGCATTACACGACTTCAGGGACAGGGGGACTTTATGATTATGCACCGTCTGATGCGCTGAAATACAAAAATCAGTTGAAAAAACATGAAGTAAAAGTTGGGAATGAATGGAAAAGTAGTTCTCATAAAGCGTATGATTCAAAAATCATTTATACAGTGGAAGATGCGCAAGGGCAAAAAATCACGTTACCTGTGTTTGATTATTGGGGAACCGTTGCGAAAGTAAATGGTCAAACGACTAGCATAGAAAATGATGACGGGTTAGTAGCGGTTAAAGGAAAAGAAGGAACGACTACGATTGAGGTTTCCTCTACCTATCCGCCAACGATGATTCTTGCATTACTAACAAGCGTTGGAACTTTTTTATTTATCTTTATTCGATATTTACTGAGAAGAAAAAATTTAGTAAATAGTAAAATGGTGCTCTGATGAAGGGATCTAAAGTGAATGGCAGTGCAGAACAAACGTGAAATTGAATAAAGAAAATTTATAGAGTTTTCTTTTATTTTGTGGATGAATAAGTTATCTATTAGAGACAACATTTTCAGCCATTTTTGAAATAGCAACCAATGATCGTATTCCTCAACGATACCGCTAGAAACAAGGCGGGCGTTGAGGATTTTTTTGTTAATTGTATCAGTCTATTTGTTTTAGCTGTTTCTCTTGTGCCTAATGGTTTAAGTTTTGTATATTTACAGCAATTACGGAGAATATCTGAACAAAGAGTTAGATGTATTTGATACTAGTCATAATTGATAAATGAGGGATTGCGTTTTTCCGTGTCTCTTTATAGTTGATCAGTATTTTCTATGGCAAACTACTCCTTAGAAATCTACATAAACCTTTTTTTGAGTATCTGATTCTGATTTCGTAACAGTTAAACCAATTTTCTAGTTTGCAGATGAGGGATTGGTTAGAAATAATTTTTCAAATTTTCGGCATAATCTCAAGTTTGGTTTGTTAGAATGAGTGAAACAATCAAGGAGGAGTTTTATTAATGAAAAAGGGGATATTGTTGGCTGTGGGGTTGTTGTTTGTACTAGCTGGTTGCGGAACGGATCAGGCAAAAGATGTTTCAAGTAAATCGACAGACACTATTGTTACAAAAACAAGTAAGACAGGTTCAACAACGACGAAAGAATCTGATAAGACTGAATCATCCAGCTCATCAGAAACAAAGGTAAAAACAGAGTCCACGGCGACGAGTACATCAGAGTCAACTCAAACTACAACGGCTGAGTCTGCGACACCAAGTAGTCAGCCAGTTGAAAAAATAGTTGGGATGCGAGTAAGGCGACTGAATTAGCTACGTTTATGTCAACTTGGGGTCAGGAAATGGGACAACAGTATAGAAGCTACAATGATCATGTGAATGCTAATTATTATGGATTGCAAGTACCACAATACATTTTTGATGGGCAATGGTCTATGGTGATTGATCAAACACCGGTTACCGTAGAATGGTCAGAAAATGGCAGAGGACAAGCGGGATTTGAATTAGTGGCGATCTACTCTGATATCGATCATCCAAAACCGTCTGGAGCTCATTTGTATTTCTTTGGTTTCCAACAAAATCAACCTAAGGTAATGGTGACTCAGCAAAATCAAGGAAACCCAAACAATTATTTGTATTTCAAAGAGACTGAGAATAATGAATTGAAGAACGGTTTCGAGCGGATTGTGAATAGCTAGAAGAGACGTCCTTCCAAACTTAGAAAGAAAATTTCTTGGAAAAGAAGTTGTGAAAGCATTGGTTAGCTCCGATAATAAGAAGAAAAAATTTTTAGAAACAGCTTCTCGTGTTTTTGAAAAATTTAGGCTTATTGCAAGGAGCTGATGCTTGAACACCATTTATCTGTTTCCAGAGCAAAGAGTGAGATGGATGTCTCAGTCTTTTTTTCTGTTTCTAAAAGGATAGTTTACTAAATAAAACAGAAAAATTTATGAAAAATTCCAAGAATTACGTTATACTTATTATGATTTTTTGAAAGGAGTTACTAATGAAAACAAAGAAAAAATTGCTCTTATTTGTTATATTAATACTTATTGCGGGTCTTTATTCTGTGAATTATTTTAGGCATGCACAAACGATTTCTACGACAGGAGATATCGCATTTCATCTTTCCAGAATTAAAGGATTATCCTCTATATTATCAGGACCAATCAATTTTACGACTTTTAATAGTTATGGCAGCGGTGTGAACTATTTTTACCCCTACTTGACCCTTTTTCCATCGGTAATTTTTTATTGGATTACCAATAATTTGATCGTAAGTTATATTTTATACGTATGGGTGTTGAATGTTTGTACCATCCTATTGATGTTTTATTATGGTCAAAAATTTTTAAAGCGAGTAGATGCTGCCTTTTTATTTAGCTGTCTGTATACATTTTATAGTTATCGAACGATTGATATTTACCATCGTTCAGCGATTGCAGAAGCGATTGCACTGACGATTATGCCTGTAGTTTTGTATTATGCTTACAAAATGATCTATGAGAAAGCAACGGCTGCGATCCCGCTAGCAATCAGTATGAGTTTGCTTGTTTATACGCATGTTCTCTCTACTTTCATGTGTGCGTTTTTCATTGGAATGATGATCATAGGCAAACTGATTGTGAATAAACTAAATAAGGAAGAAACCATTCGCTTGGTGTTGGAGATGTCAAAAGCTGTGGGAATGACGATTCTTTTAACGGCCTATTTTTGGTATCCTATGTTCAAGCAAACCATGTATCAATCCATCAATCAGCCAGGAAAAACAGATCTGCAAAATCAAGCGATCAATGTATCTGATAGTTTGATTGGGGCCATGAATAATGATTTGGCCTCCTTTACAATCGGGATTATCGGGATTGTTTCTTTGATTCTTCCGCTTGTGTATTTTAAAAAGCTAACGAGCAAGGAAAAAGTGATTTACCTGATTGCAGTAGCTACTTGGTTATTATCAACTAAGCTGGTCCCATGGGCACTATTGCAAAATACACCCGTTCGATTGCTTCAATTTCCTTGGCGGATATTAGGATTTCAGGTACTTTTTGGCTCATTAATTTTATCCATTGTTTTTAATAGGATGGTATTTGGACAGAAAAAAAGAATACTTGGTATTGCAGCGATTGTTTGTTTTATGTTTGTTGTTTCGGCAGCCACTAAAGCCAATTATAATCACAAAGTGCCAACACTAGGTGACCATTTAGAGGTGAATAAAGACACTCTAGGTAGTTACATCACTGTAGGTGTTGGAGGGGTCTTTGACTATGCACCACTAGAAGCCATGAAATATAAGGAGCATGTGCAAAAGCATGAAATAAGAGTAGACAATGAATGGCAAACAGCAGCATATAAAGCTTCTGATTCCAAAATAGTCTATACAGTCAAAGGTGCTAAAGATAAAAAAATCACGTTACCCGTGTTTGATTACTGGGGAACTACAGCAAAAGTGAATGGGCAAAATACCAAGATTGAAAACAATGAAGGATTAGCAACATTTGAAGGAAAAGCAGGAACAACGGTAATTGAAGTTTCTTCTAAGTATCCCTTTACAATGATTCTTGCTTTTATTGTCAGTCTAGGAAGCTATCTTTTTGTTTTTATTCGTTTCTTGATCGGCAAATGTTTCGTTTCGAAAAAAATTGCGTAACATAAATATTCGTACTAGGAAAAAAACTGAAAGATTCGTTAACATCTAGTGAGATCACTAGGTGTTTTTTTATTCTTATTTAGTTCATGATGAATTTCATCAATGATTATTGGATAAGGCAATCTTTCAGATTCGACAGAGATCCTACGCTTATAAGCATTCTTTTTCACCCAGTCAATAGTTAATACAGAATTTGAATAGATCATTATCTAGCAGTCTTGCTTTTAATGCATTGATTAACACTTAACAAGCAGAACCCCAGATTCAACATTCATTTGTTCGTTTATTAATTTTTTTTCATAACTAAGTTATTGCTAGTCAATTTATTGTAAAGTAACGTATGAAATAAATGGACTGATAACGTAGCTTCTGAAATTGCTGTTTGAGCTAGTAGTGTAGCAATGAGGGATTTCAGCGTTAGATTGTTGCTAACAGAAGATGAATGGGGTGGGGGAACATGAAGAAACATTATTTGGCTTGTTTGTTGTGTCTGTTCTTTTTATTTGCTTTGCCAGTACAGGGCTTTGCAGTAGCGGGTGGACATGGAGGTGGCTCAACGAGAAGCGGTGGATCTGGCGGAAGTTTTGGTGGTAGTTCGGTCGGACATCATTTTTATGACGATCGGCCAATTATCGGAAGATCACGAGGGTATTATCGATCAAGTTCATACGGTGACGTAGAGGACTATGTATTAATGGGGGCGTCTGTTGGTGGTTTTGCGGCGTTTGCTTTATTTAAAAGGAAGAAAGAACAGCACAGTGTGACCAGAGAGCTATTTTCTCGTATGCCTGGGAAAAAGAAAGCGAAGAAAAGATTGCTTTCAGAGATCGAAACCAGCTTCTTTGCGATTCAAAACGCTTGGGAACATGAAAAAATGGAAAAAGCCTCGCGCTATTATACGAAAAAATTATTTTTGGAGCATCAACAAGTCTTACAAAAGAATCAAGCAGAAGGTATTAAAAATCATACTAAAAAAATCGTACTGCAACAGTTGGGGAACTATCGTCAAATAGAGGAAGACAGTTTCTCGATCTGAATTGATTTTAGTTGCTATGATTATACGATTGATCGAAAAAATAACCTGCTCTTATCAGGGTACAAGCATCAGCGACAATATTTTTCTCAGATCTGGTATTTCAATTATTCAGACAAAGAACAAAAATGGCAGGTAGATTATATTCAACCGATTTCATTGGGGTAAGGTAACGGTAGGAATGATTAGTGGATACTGAGTTTATTGATAACAAAGCATAAATCAAAAAATGGCATAGAGGGGGGAGCCGTGATCAGAATGAATCTGGTCGGCTCTCTTTTTTTGTGGGAATGTTTTTCTTTTTTAGTGAAGTACGGGGATATTCACAGGAATGTTAGCCAGCTGATGTTATGAGCCTAACTATCAGGATTCGTTTTTCAACAGAACTGGTGGAGTAACTAAGAGGAGTATACCCTATAATAGCTAAAAGAGAACCTCACGTTAATTAATTTCCGCTACCTAGGAAAAAAGTAAGTTTGAAAGCGCATACCTCGGTAGCTAAACTAAACGTGTAAGAAAAAAAGGGGAGATGGTAAAGATGGCAAAAAATATTTTGTTGATTTGTGGTTCGGGTGCTTCTAGTGGATTTATGGCGGCTGCTATTCGAAAAGCAGCGAAAAAAAGAGGGGAAGAAGTAACTGTGAAAGCGGCTAGTGAGTCGCAATTGGATGAACGGATCAATGAGATCAATTATCTGTTGATTGGTCCGCATTTGTCTTATATGTTGGCAGATCTCAAAGCACAAATTGAAGGAAAGAACGTGAAAGTAGCAGTCATTCCACAAGCAACCTATGGCACTTTAAATGGAGATAAGGCACTAGATCTGATTTTAAGTATGGAGGGCTAACGAATGATGAATAAAATTATGGACTTCATGACGAACAAATTTGCGCCAAAAGTAAATAAAATTGTCAAGAATCCTTGGGTCTCGGCGATCCAAGATTCGATCATGGCGGCTTTACCGTTAGTTTTTGTTGGTTCTTTAGTTACAGTGGTTTCTCTGCTAAAAAATATTTTTGCAGGTTTACCTGATTTTTCAATGATTAGTAATTTTTCTTTTGGGATGTTTGGTTTGATTGTTTCTTTTTTGATTCTTTATTATCTCATGGAAAAAAAGGGAAACAGCGGTCAAAAGCTGATTTCAGGTGCTACCGGATTAGTGTTATTCATGATGTTACTATTTCCCACAGTATCTGCTGAAGGAAATGCTACGTTTATTCTTTCTCGGTTTGGCGCTACAGGCATGTTTCTTGCGATTATTTCTGGTCTTTTTGTTGCCTGTGTGATGAATTTTGCTGCTAAAAGATCATTTTTCGATGAAGATACACCGATCCCTGATTTCGTGGTGGGGTGGTTTAATAGTTTATTGCCGATTACGTTTATCTTGATCGTTGGTTGGTTTATCACGGTACAAATGAATGTTGATTTCTTTGAAGTGGTCGTTTGGGCATTCAGTCCATTGGCAAAAATCGTGCAATCTTACCCAGGTTTTGTCTTATCCGTTTTTATCCCAGTCTTTTTATATACGTTCGGTATTTCAGGTTGGGTGATGATGCCGGCTATCTATCCTGTATATATGGCTGGATTAGCTGCTAATGCTGAGGCTGTTGCAAATGGTGGACAAGCAATGAACATTGCTACTCAAGAAACTTGTTATGCTTTTTCATCAATGGGTGGTGTGGGGACTACCTTGGCCTTGTCTGTGATGATGTAGCTGCTAAGTAAATCAGCACAATTAAAAGCGATTGGTAAAGCGGTCTTTATTCCTTCGATCTTTAATATTAATGAACCGTTGGTTTTTGGGGCACCGATTGCTTTTAATCCTTACTTGATGATTCCTATGTGGATCAACGCACTGATCGTACCAACGATTTCTTATGTTGTGATGAATATGGGCTTCGTGAATATTCCTAGTCAATCATTCTTGTTGTGGTACATGCCATATCCATTTACATCTTATTTAGCCACTCAAGATTTCCGTGCGGTCATCGTCTGTCTGTTGATCTTTGTTATCACATGGTTTATCTTCTTACCATTTTTTAAAGCATATGATAGTTCATTATTAAAACAAGAAAAAATTGCTGAAGAACAAGAAGCGGCGCAAGCAAAAGCAATGCAAGCTTCAACGGCTCAATAATTGGAGGTAGTAGTATGTCACAACAGTTTGTGGAAGAAACAGATAGCCTAAACGAATTATCGATGAATATTTTGATCCATGCAGGTAATGCTCGTGAATTACTGGTAAAAGGTCTGAATGCACTGGAGGAAATGGCGTTCGATGAAGCAGAAGAATTGATTCAATCGGCACATAAAGAAGTGGTGATTGCTCACGGCTTGCAAACAGATACGTTACAAATGGAAGCTTCAGGAGAGCAGATCCGCTATTCTACGTTGTTCTGTCATGCGCAAGATACGTTGATGACAGCACAAAGTGAGATATTGATTGGTGAACATATGGTTCGGTTATTTCGGAACTTTTCAAAAAAATTAACTAAATAGGAGGTATTTCATGTTTAAAGAATACAAAATGCCAAAAGATTTTCTTTGGGGAGGGGCGATTGCTGCCAACCAAGCAGAAGGGGCTTATCAAGTTGATGGTAAGGGCATCAGCCTCGCTGATTTACATGTTTTCCATGCGGATAAAACAAATGCAGAAATTGCGGAAGAGCAACATAAAGGAATGTCTTTGGCTCAGTTGAAGGCGAATATGACAGATGAACAAGGCTATTATCCTAAACGCCATGGGATCGATTTTTATCATACCTATCCTGAAGATTTAGCGCTATTAGCAGAGATGGGCTTTAAAACGTTTCGGACGTCGATTGATTGGTCGAGGATTTTTCCTACGGGCGATGAAACGGAACCGAATGAAGCGGGTTTGGCTTATTATGATGCGTTGATTGATAAGATCCGTGAGTTAGGGATGGAGCCGATTATTACGATGCTTCATTATGAAACACCGGTAGACATTACTTTAAACTACGGGGGTTGGCATAATCGGAAAGTGATCGATCTATTTGTAAAATATGGAAAAACAATTTTAGATCGTTACAAAGATAAAGTGAAGTATTGGATCGTCATCAATCAGATCAACTTGATCCAATTTGAACCATTCAATTCAACTGCTATTCCTTATGATACGGTGGATCATTACGAAGAAGCTAGCTATCAAGCGATCCATAATCAGTTCGTTGCCAGTGCTAAAATCTATGAATATGGGAAAAAGCTCAACCCTGAAATGCAAATTGGAACGATGGTTGCAGATTGCACCGCCTATCCATTTTCTTGCGATCCAGATGATATCATTTTGGCTTTACGTCGTAATCGGATGGAGTATTTCTATACAGATGTGCAATTTCGAGGGGAATATCCTCAGTATGCGTTGAATTATTTTGCTGAAAATAATATCCATCTCGAGATCACTGAAGAAGACAAAGCCATTTTACAAGCGAATACGATGGATTATCTGGCTATTTCTTATTATTATTCGCAAATGGTCGACTCCAAGAAAAACGATATGAACCCTGCATCGGTGACACCTAACCCGAACTTGAAAGCTAATCCATGGGGGGGGGGGCAGTGGATCCTAAAGGGTTGTATCATTCACTGTCGCAATATTGGGATCGTTATGGTAAAGCGATTATTATTGCAGAAAATGGCTTTGGAATGTACGACCAGTTGGAAAACGGCAAGATTCATGATGATTATCGGATCGATTATCTGGCTAGTCACATTGAAGAAATGAAACGTGCGATGTATGATGGAGTCAATGTGATTGCTTATTGTGCATGGGGGCCGATTGACATTATCAGCTGTTCATCTGCTCAAATGGAAAAACGTTATGGATTTATCTATGTGGATCTGGATCATGAAGGAAAAGGTAGTGGTGATCGGATCAAAAAAGATAGTTTTTACTGGTACAAAAATGTGATTGAATCGAATGGAGAAAATTTGTAAAGTCGCCAGTTTAAAGAATAGGTGTGATGCGAGACATGGATTTCGTATCCACCTTTTTTTGAGATAGTGTGGCAAATCAATGGATAGCAACACATGTGTGGGGGAGATAGAAAGTGGCAACGAAAAGGCAAAGAGAGATTATCGCATATCTTGCAAAACGACAGCAGCATTGGGTCACTGCGACGGAACTAGCAACATTTTGTAACTGTACGACTCGAACCATTCGTAATCAAATCACAAAGATCAATGAGACGGAGCAACAAATTATTTCTAGTAATCAAGGGTATCGGATCAAACAACCTACCCAGGATAATCAAGTGATCCAAGCAACGAATGACCGGCAATCACAGTTGTTTCTGACGTTGTTAAAAAGCAATCATGGCATTGATCTCTATGATCTGGCAGACACGATGTTTCTCTCTGAGTCAACGTTAAAAAATGACATCCAGCTTTTGCGTAACGAGATTCAAAACAAACAATTGAAATTAACGATCAAAGCCAATCAAATTTATTTAGAAGGATCAGAAAGTGATAAAAGGCGTTACATGATTTCGCTATTGTATGAGGAAGGCGATTATCAGGAAAAACTAAAGTATCATGTCCAAGATATGATTGGCACGATTTCGCTTATTGATCTAGAGCGAACCATCCATGATGTCTTGGCTTCACACAAAATCAAAATCAATCGTTATTCGATGAACAATATTGTGCTTCATTTTGCGATTAGTATTGAACGGATTCGCCAAGGAAATGATCTGAAAAGCGTGAAGGACTTTCCATTAAGAAATGATGCAACGGAATTTCAATTGTGTGTGGAGATTACTGAACTTCTTTCAAATACTTATCACATTCATTTTTCTGATGCTGAAGTCAAACAGTTATCCTTACTTTTTATTGGATTACAAAATGAATATCTTACGAATCGCAAAGAGCTATCCTTGTCCAAAATTGTTGAAGCTCGAGTGATCGAAACACTAAATGAAGTTTTAGAGAAAGTCAAAGAAACCTATTTGATTGATTTACAAGATGAAGCTTTTTTCAATAAATTAGCTATCCATCTGCAAAATCTTTATGACCGCTCTCAATATGAACGGTTCACTCGGAATAGCAGCCTTTTAGATATTAAAACAGCCTATCCGTTAACGTATGACATTGCGGTTTACTTGTCGATGTTGGTACAGGAAAAATTAGCGATTTGGTTTAATGAGGATGAGATTTCTTTTATCGCTTTACACATCGGGGCTTACTTAGAAAGCAAAAAAGAAAAAAGACCAAAGTTGCGAGTGCTAGTTGATCACAACAATTACCATGATTTTGAAGAAACAAACGTTCAAAATATTCGTAGTATGCTAGGGGAAGATGTGGAGATCGTGGCGGTTGATCATCATGAGGTAAGCGTACAAGAAAATGACGTGTATGTCTCTTCTGACCGTGACAGAGTGACTGAAATCAATGGCGCAGTATATGTCCATCCTATTTTGACACGTAAAGATTTTGCAAAGATCCAAAAACGGGTGACTGCCAAGCGAAAAAGTAATTGGCGAAAACAGATGTTTCATTTGATTGATCGGTTTATTATTGAAGATCTCTATTTTAATCAATTTGATCCGACCGATCAGACACCTAAAATGATTCGGGAAAAATTGTTTGATCGATTGTTAGTGACAGGGTATGTGGAGGAAGAATTTTCCCAGAGGATGGAAAAACGAGAAGCGATGTCATCGACCAGTTTCCCATCAGGTATCGCAGTACCCCACTCGCTGGAACAACAGGCGAAAAAAAGTGCCCTTTCGATTATGACCTTGCAAGAAACCCTAAAATGGGACGAATATCCTGTTCAAATCGTAGCTTTAGTTGCCATCTCACAAGATGAAGCCAAAGAATTTAATGATTTTTTTGAAATGTTTATCGAAATCGTTTCTGATCCGATCAATGTGCGATTGTTAGCGGGTGCAGAAAATTTTACAGAATTCATCTTAAAAATGAAAATGTTGGTCGAAACGGAAGAATGATCCGTGAATGTTGAGGGCGTTGGTTTTATTCTTGTATGAGAGGAACGCTCGCTTTTGTCTTAGGGATCACTGCTAATCGATCATTGTCAAAGTAGCCGAAAGCTTTCTAGTGATTTTTGGTTACTTTGTTTTTTTGTGCTTGCAGTGATGGAAGGAAGTAATTTAAAACATCTTTCTGCTAACTTCCAATTGAACGGAGAAGTTTAGGATTGCCCGTTTTTCTCTTAGGCAAGCTGATTTCACGTAAAGTGGTGGAAAAAGAAGAGCAACCTATAGAATAAAATTGTGTAATAAATCTTAGATAGGTATAATGTAAGGCAAAAGGGAGGAATAAAACATGAAAATTGCAATTGCAGGAGCTGGAGCGATGGGAAGTCGTTTCGGTCTGATGTTACATCAAGGTGGAAACGAAGTACTATTGATCGACGGTTGGGCAGATCATGTTCAACAAATCAAAGAGCATGGGTTAAAAGCAGATTTTAATGGCGAAGAAGTAGTTGAGAAGTTACCAGTCGTTCTTCAATCAGAAGTAGGCGAAGAAGATCAGGTAGATTTGATCATTTTATTTACTAAAGCGATGCAATTAGAAAAAATGCTAACAGATATCCGTCCATTGATCAAAGAAGAAACGGAAGTATTATGCTTATTGAATGGTATCGGACATGAAGATATCATTGAAAAATTTGTTCCAATGGCAAACATTTATATTGGTAACACCATGTGGACGGCGGGCTTAGAAGGACCTGGAAAAGTCAAACTGTTTGGAAGTGGTTCAATTGAGCTGCAAAATCTTGGAGAAGGCAAAGAAGAACAAGCGAAAGCACTAGCTGAAAAATTATCAGAATCAGGCTTACATGCGAAATTCTCTGATAACATCCATTATTCCATTTACCGTAAAGCTTGTGTGAATGGCACGATGAATGGGTTATGCACGATTTTGGATGTGAACATGGCAGGGTTAGGTCAAACTTCGACTGCGCATAAGATGGTGGAAACGATTGTTCGTGAATTTGCGGCAGTGGCAGAAGCTGAAAATATCCACTTAGATATCCCAGAAGTGATCGCTCATTGTGAATCTTGTTTCGATCCAGAAACGATCGGATTACATTATCCATCCATGTATCAAGATTTGATCAAGAATCACCGCTTGACGGAAATCGACTACATCAACGGTGCGGTTTCAAGAAAAGGGAAGAAATATGGTATTGCAACACCTTATTGTGACTTCTTAACAGAATTGATCCATGCGAAAGAAGATAGCTTGCAGGTAAAATAAAGGGAGATAATTGATGGAACAGACACAAAGCATGTCACCAAAGATTTTTCTGAACAAAGTACTAGCTGGTACAGCAACGGGGATTATCATCGGATTGATTCCTAACGCAGTATTAGGGGCGATTTTAAGATACTTTAGTGGTTCTTCTTTTGCGATGGCTGTTGCTCAAATGGCGGTCATCTTCCAATTAGCGACACCGTTGATTATCGGTGGATTGATAGCTTTGCAATTTGGTTTTGCACCGATGAAGATGATGGTGGTGGCTGGTGCCGCATTTGTCGGGTCAGGGGTGGTGAAGTTTAATCCTGAGCTTGGTGAAACAGGTGTGTATGTTGGTGCTGGCACAGGCGATATCATCAATACGATGATCACTGCTTCTATCGCAGTTGGGTTGATTTATCTGATTGGTGAACGGTTTGGTTCGGTAGCGATTGTGTTGACTCCGATCGTTGTTGGTGTCGGCGCAGGGGTGATCGGGTTTTATCTCTATCCTTATGTGGCAGATATTACCTCAGCTATCGGGACGGTCATCAATAACTTCACGACACTACAACCTTTACTGATGTCGATCTTGATTGGCTGTTCTTTTGCCTTCTTGATCATTTCACCGATTTCCACCGTAGCAATCGGAGTGGCGATCCAACTAGATGGTGTTTCAGCAGGAGCGGCAGCAATGGGTGTCGCAGCAACGACTTTCGTTTTGATCGTGAACTCGTGGAAAGTCAATAAATCAGGAGTGACGATCGCCATTACGTTAGGAGCGATGAAGATGATGATGCCTAATCTGTTTCGCAGACCGGTTATTCTCGTTCCTTGTCTGATCAGTGCAGTGATTACAGCTATTCCAGTTGCTTTGTTGTCTATTTCAGGAACCCCTGCCTCGGCTGGTTTTGGGATCGTTGGTTTAGTTGGTCCTTTAGCTTCTTTAGATGCAGGTCTAAATCCGGCTCTTGTTGTTTTGAGCTGGTTAGTCGTCCCAGTTGCGGCAGCATTGTTCACTCAGTTTTTATGTGAGAAAGTATTGAAACTATATGATCGAGCAGATGTGTTTGAATTCTTAGGCTAGTGAAACGGCTGATTTTTTGGCTGAGTCTGCTCCTTTGATAGTGAGACAAATCATGTCAAATAAAAAAAGCTTGAATTTTTAATTCCTTTTTTCGAAGGAGATTAAAAGTTCAGGCTTTTTTAATATAAAAAACGAAATTTTTTGTGGATATAGATCAGTGTAGGTATTTTTTTGCTTCTTAGTAGCATTATTTAGTAATATTGATAGTATTTATTTTTCATTAAGCGGTATAATGTTTTTGAATATAATGGAGGGGCGTAATATGGAGATAATGCAAGCGGGTATCAGAGTTCCAAAAAACCAATTGGTAGAAAAAGTGAAGGAATTACATTTTTCAGAAAAGATTGTTAAACATTTAAATGGGGCAATAGTGACGAGTGGTACCGTCATGGAAATTATAAATAAAGGAGAATACGTATTAGATATTCCACCGGAAATATTAAAGGGACTAAAAAATGGAACGTATCGTTTTGTCTCTGGGAAAGATGGAGTATATGCACAGATTGCTGATAAAAAAAGTGGCGAATTTGTTAAAAATTTGACATTAAAAAATGGAACAAGCGTTTGTTCAGCTTTAGGTCCTGCGGCAATAGTAGTAGGAGTCATGTTAGAACTTAAAAAAATCGAAGACAAATTAGATGATCTTAATTTGAAAATAGACGAAGTAATCAAAAATTTTGAAAATGATCGTTACGCAGGTGTAGTTTCTGCTAAAGAGAAATATGAACAATCAGTGTTAATAAAAGATCCTCAAATAAAAAAACAGTTATTAGTTAATGTGCTAAATGATATCACTACTGTGAAATATCAATTGTTAAAACAGTTAGAAGGAAAGGTAATCAGTTACCGAAAAAACCGTATGAAATTTGGTGATAAAGAAAAGTCAGCAAATGATATTTTGCAAAATATTTTATTTATAAATGAGAGTTTTAATATCCAAGTAAATTGCCTTTCAGATTTAGATGAATATGTTGCTTTGAACTATAGCTTAAATCTCCATAAAAAAGATTTGGAAAGCATTTTGACTAGAGAAATGGCGTTAAAATTAGATGAGTATTTTCAAAAATCAACCAATCCAATAACAGAAGCAATTGATGATATTCATACGTTGATTCATACTATCTCTGATATGATCGAAGCGGATCCTGAGTATATTTTAAGTGGATATGTAACGGACTAATGGGGGGAAAGCAATGTATAAATGTACAAATTGTGGACGAGAAATATCTGAACCTAAAAAACTATGTGCATATTGTAAAAAAGAAAAAAATAGGATAACGAATGTGAGTAAACGAGCGTTAAAAAAGACAGTAGAATTTACGAATGAAAAGACAGAAGTAATCGGCAACAAGTTCTCTTCTTTGAAAATAAAACAATTGAAGTCATCAATAAAAATAAATACAAGCATGAAAGAAACAGGTACTAAAGTCAAAACAGAGGTCACTGATACACTAGCCAAAGTTACTGAACAACTAGTAAAAAAAGGAAATAGCCAAAAGAAAAAAATAAAAAATAATCTTATCGAAAAATTCATTCTAAATCTATCAAAACACCTTCTTTGAGACTAAGAAATTCAAAGAAGGTGTTTTGTCTTATAGAATAACCAAATAAGTCAGCTTGTTTATTTGGTCAAAGAAAAAGGGAAGTCTTCAGCGTCGTGTTTTGTAGGATTAGGAACAATCCCCAACTGATAAGCAATCGTGCCACCAGTCAACAAGTCTTCATGTGTAAAGAAGAGTTTGCGATAGCTAGTTTCATTTCTTGTGATCTCATGGATAAATTGTTGTTGTGGGTGATTAGGGCTTGTTTCGATTGTTAAATGTTCACCATTAGACAACGTAAGCACAGCTTTGTCGATTAAAGGCATCCCGATGACATATTCACTTGTTCCTGGCGTGACAGGATAAAAGCCTAAACTATTAAAGATATACCAACCTGCCATGCTCCCATTGTCTTCATCTCCTGGATAACCGGTCGGGGTATCATCAAATGTTTGTGTCAGCAATTGTTTGATCAATGGTTGTGCCATTTCGGGTTTACCAATATAACTGAATAAATAAGGATAGTGGAAGCTTGGTTGATTGGAGATGGCAACTTGTCCAAACTCGATCGCTGCCATTTCACTCATTTCATGGATCTCAAAACCATAACCGCCAACTTCAAAAGTCGGTGCTTGGTTACATAATTCAATCAGTTTTTCTTCAAATTGATCTGGTCCACCGTGAGCATTGATCAAACCAGCAAAATCATGGTAAACAGCAAAACTACTTTGCCAAGCGCTACCTTCTGCATAATCCTGACCCCAACGTGTGGAAGAAAACGGAGTACGGAATCTTCCTTCGGGATCTTTGGAACGCATGAAGCCAGTTTCCGGATCAAAGACATTTTGATAATTGAAAGATTGCTTTTGATAGTGTTGTGCGGTTGCTGCTTCATTCAAACCGGTGGCTACTTGGCTGATACAAAAGTCACTATAAGCGTAATCAAGGGTGTGGTTGATTGATTCGTGGTAAGTATTTGGTACATAACCATATTTTAGATAATCAGTCGTTCCTTGACGTCCGTAATTTTGTTTTTCACTTTGGATCGTAGCACCTTTTTTCATTGCTTTGAGAAATTCAGCCATTAAATCTTTACGGATTCCCTTAACCGAGGCATCAGCGATCACTGCATCAATCAATGTTCCTGGCATGAGTCCACGCTCATCTGGCGAAAGCCATTTTGGTAAAAAGCCAGTTTCACGATAGCTGTTCAAAAAGCCTTCAAGCATCTCTTCATATTTTTCGACAGCAATCAAAGAGTAAAGTGGATACACTGTTTTATAAGTATCCCAAAAACCATTATTGGTATAAAGTACACCTGGTTTTACACTTCGACTAGTGGTATCATAATGGATTTTTTGTCCGGTCGAGTCGATTTCATAGAACGTTTGTGGGAATAAAAATACACGGTAGAGATTGTGGTAAAACGTCCGTAACTGTTGCGGATCATGATGCTCGACTTTGATTCGGTCAAAATAGTTTTGCCATTGTTGTGAACTATTCAGCAAATAGTCATCAGGTGTTTGATGTAACTCTTGTTCTAGATTAAATAAAGCTTGTTCAGAACTGATGAAGGAAGTACCGAAACGAATGACTTGTTTTTTTACGTCGCCAAAATAAATCGGAATCGACCCAGCGTCATCGGCTGCTAACTGTGACAATTCCTTTGATTGGATTGGCTGTTCAAAATGTAAGACAAAATAGAACGTAAAATCAGGATCTTCGGCGCCTGCAAAATGAGTGACTTGTCCTTCAATCGTATAGGGATCTTTTAGAACTAATTGATGTTTACCAGGAAACGACAAAAGTAAACCGCTCTCATTTTTGTAGTAATCAATGGTTAGGACACCACCGTACATGCTAGGGATCAACGTGGAGCGAATACCATCACGTAATTGGTTGATCGTTAAATGAGTTGGACAGAATGTGCTTTCTTCTGGACGATACGAACTTTGTGCATGGAACAGGGTATTTTCAGGTAATAACCCATTGATCGGAGTGAAGACAAAATAGCTGAAGTCACCCATCCATGGACTTGGCTGATGAGTCAAACGGTAGCCTTGGAAGGTGTGATCGTCAGGATGGAACCACCAGCTACCTTTTTGATCAGTTGTCTGTGGGGCAAAGTAATTCATCCCAAAAGGAACACCAGTATAAGGCTGGCAGTTCCCATTTGAGAAGTTCGCTTGATTGGCTGTACCGTGACGAGTATCAATATGTTGAATGTTCATGTTAAATCTCCTTTGTTGAGTGTCGTTTAATAAATGAGACTGGTTGGCTCGTATCTTCGGGAATGTTATTTGTTTTGAGCCAAGTGATCAAAGCATTTCCTGCAAGTTCCCCTAGTTGGTGGAAATCTTGAGCAATCGTTGTTAATGGTGGATCAACTAAAGCGGCTGCTTGGATATCATCGAATCCAACGATCGAAAAATCATCTGGGATACGATAGCCTTGTTGTTTTAAATGATTCATCGTTTGAATAGCTACCAGATCGTTTTCGCAGACAAACGCAGTGACCTGATGTTCATTGATGTAGGTCAGTAACGTTTCAATCGTAGTGCCTTTTGCATCTAAAGTTGTATGAAACGGCAAATTGGCTTTGTCCAAAGCTTCCAGGTAACCCAAGTATCGTTGTCGGACAGATTGTGGATGCGCCTGTTCACCAAAAAGATAGGCAATCTTTTTATGCCCTTTTGAAATCAAATGAGCCGTAGCCAAAGAACCACCTTGGAAATTATCTGAAAGGACAGTTGGAAAAGGAAGTTCATAGATTTTTTTATCTAAAACAACAACTGGGAATTGTTTCAATGATAATTCAAAGAGCAGATCCAGATGTTGATCGGTCGCAAACGCATAATAAATCATTCCGTCAAATTCTTGCATGATTTCCTTCGCCGTTTTGTTTGCAAGAAAATCAACAGTCGTCATCATGACTTCTAACTGATTTTCTTGCATCACTGGATTTAGTCCTTTTGTAAAATCTCCGACAGAAAGGTCAGATAAAAAGGGAAGTAGGAACAGGATGCGACTATTTTTAATCACATCGTTTCTATTAAGATCACTAGTCGTTGCTTTGACAAAACTGCCTTTTCCTCTGACACGATAAATCAGACCTAATTGTTCTAATTCAGTTAATGCACGTTTAGAAGTGATTCGACTCACTTGATACTTGGCGGACAATTCCTTTTCGGTAGGTACCTGGCTGTCAACAGGTAACGATCCATCAGCAATTGCTTGTTGTAAGTCATGAAAGATTTGTTGGTATAGTGGTTGATTCATAAAAGCACCTTCTTATAAGATATATCATATAAAGATCATAGCATAAAACCACTAAAAGTAAATAAGAAAAATCTCATTTTGAAAGCGTAGACAATTGCAAAGCGACGAGGTATAATCCTCTTATGATATATCAATAAAGAAAAGAGGAAAATAAATGGCATATAAAGATATACCAAAGCCAGTTCAACAGTTTATGGATGAAATTACTGCAAAATGTGGGGAAGAGCATGCAGATTGGGCAACGAATTTCTCTGCTGCCTTTGCTAATACATTGTTAACGACAGTCAAAAGACATGAAGACGGGACGACTTTCTTATTAACTGGTGATATTCCAGCGATGTGGTTGCGTGACTCCACCGCTCAAGTCCGTCCATATTTAGTCATTGCAAAAGAAGATGAAGACTTAGCTTCGATGATTAGTGGGCTTGTCAAAAAACAATTTGAATATATCAATATCGATCCGTATGCAAACGCATTCAATGAAGAAGCAAATGGAGCGGGGCATCAAAGTGACCATACTGAAATGAATGATTGGATCTGGGAGCGTAAATATGAAATCGATTCCTTATGTTATCCTATCCAATTAGCTTACTTATTATATAAGAACACTGGTCGAACGGACCAATTGAATGATTCGTTTGTTGAAGGAATCAAAAAAGCCTTACATGTCTTCAAAACCGAACAAGATCACAATCAATCTCCTTATACTTTCGAAAGAGATACGACGAGGAAAGAAGATACCTTAGTCAACGACGGGCGTGGAAGTACAGTTGCACCAACTGGAATGACTTGGTCTGGTTTTCGTCCAAGCGATGATGCGTGTCAATATGGCTACCTCGTTCCTTCAAATATGTTTGCTGTAGTAGTGCTGGGTTATATTGAAGAAATCTTTACGAACATTCTCACGGAAGAAACAAGTAGTAAAGCAATCCTTGAAGAAGCCAAACGTTTAAAAGAAGATATCCAAAAAGGAATCGAAGACCATGCGTTGACTAAAAACCAACAAGGAGAAACCATCTATGCTTATGAAGTTGATGGATTAGGAAACGCTTCTATTATGGATGACAGTAATGTACCTAATTTGATTGCTGCTCCGTATTTAGGTTACTGTTCTACCACAGATGAACAATATTTGGCAACGAGAAAAACGTTACTAAGTAAAGAGAACCCTTACTTCTATGAAGGGAAATATGCAAAAGGGATCGGATCATCTCACACTCCAGAAAATTACATCTGGCCGATTGCATTAGCGATGGAAGGGATGACCACTGAAGATAAAGAAGAGAAAAAGCGGATTTTAGATTTATTAGTTGCGACAGATGCTGGTACACATTTGATGCACGAGGGGTTTGATGTCGATGATCCAAACAACTACACCAGAGAATGGTTCTCTTGGGCGAACATGATGTTTTGTGAATTAGTGATGGATTACTTTGATATTCGAGTAGCGAAATAGGAGGAATAAAATGAAAAAGAAAGTATATATCATTTCACACAGTCATTGGGATCGTGAATGGTACATGGCTTATGAACAGCATCATATGCGTTTAGTCGAATTGATGGATGATCTTTTGGAATTATTTGAAACCGATCCAGATTTCAATAGTTTCCATTTAGATGGACAAACGATTATCTTAGATGATTATTTACAAGTACGTCCAGAAAAGAAAGAAGCGGTGCAACGAGCAATTGATGCGGGTAAATTAAGGATCGGTCCTTTTTATATTTTACAAGATGATTTCTTGATCAGTTCAGAAGCGAATGTCCGTAATATGTTGATTGGAATGGAAGAAAGTAAGAAGTGGGGAACGCCTGTGATGCTCGGTTATTTCCCGGATACTTTTGGAAATATGGGGCAAACACCACAAATGATGAAACAAGCAGGACTTTCAGCTGCTGCTTTTGGACGAGGCGTAAAACCAATTGGCTTTGATAATCAAGTCTTGGAAGCAGAAAATTATTCTTCTCAATATTCTGAAATGTGGTGGAAAGGACCAGATAGCACAGAAATCTTTGGGTTACTGTTTGCCAATTGGTACAGTAATGGAAATGAGATCCCGGCTGAAAAAGAGAAAGCAAGAGCCTTTTGGGACCAAAAGCTGGCAGATGCAGAGCAATACGCATCAACCGATCATCTGTTGATGATGAATGGAGTGGATCATCAACCGGTTCAAAAGGATGTAACAGCAGCAATCAAATTAGCGAATGAATTATATCCAGAGTATGAATTTATCCATTCCAATTTTGTCGATTATCTTGCAGCGGTGCAAAAGGACTTGCCAGAAGAACTTGGTTCCGTTGAGGGAGAGTTGACCAGTCAGGAAACAGATGGCTGGTATACGTTAGCGAATACTGCTTCAGCACGTGTCTATTTAAAACAATGGAATACTAAAGTTCAAAGACAAATTGAAAATATTGCTGAGCCATTAGCAACGATGGCTTATGAAGTTACTGGTAAATACCCCCATGATCAATTAGATTATGCGTGGAAAACGTTGATGCAAAATCATCCACATGACAGTATTTGCGGGTGTTCGGTTGATTCTGTCCATCGAGAAATGATGACACGTTTTGAAAAAGCAGATGAAGTAGGGAAGTATTTAGCAGAAGAAGCGATCAAACAACTTGCCCAAGCGATCGACACTAGCAGCTTACCAGCAAAAAGCTATCCTTTCTTAGTTATGAACACGGCTGGATCAGCAAAGACTGGTGAAGCAGAAATAACGATTGAGTTAGAAAGAAAATGTTTTGCAGAAGGAATACCTGAGAAATTATATGAAGAATTAGAAAAGCAACCACCAAAAAGCTATCATGTAGAAACATCCAATGGTGAAGAAGTCCCTGCATCACTATCAGAAACATTTGTGACGTTTGATTATGATCTGCCAAAAGATCGGTTTAGGATTCCTTACATGGCGAGAAAAATCACGGTCACTTTACCAGTGAGCGAAATGCCAGCTTTTTCTTGGAACACGTATGTATTAATAGAAGGAAAAGCTAAAGAAGAAAAAGAGACGATGATCCAAAACGATGGACGAGTATTAGAAAATCAACAAGTTCGGCTAGAGATCAAATCGAATGGCACCTTGACGTTGAAAGACAAATCAACGGGCAAACAACTAGATGAATTATTGACATTCGAAGATGTTGGGGATATTGGAAATGAATATATCTTCAAACAGCCTGAAAATGACCAACCTATTTTATCAAAGGAAATTGATCAAAGTACCGTAGAAGTCGTAACTGATACGAGTGAATTAGCACAAGTAAAAGTTACCCAGGAATTATTGATCCCAGTAGCTGCGGATGAACGTTTAGCAAAAGAACAACAGATGGTCATTGAGTTTCGTCACCGTAAAGCAGGTCGTTCAAAAGAAAAGCGTGTGTTAGAAGTAACAACTGTTATCACTTTAAGAAAAGACAGCAAAAAAATCGACTTTGAAACAAAAGTGAATAATCAAATGGATGATCATCGCTTACGTGTGTTGTTCCCAACAAAGTTACATGTGAAACAACATCAAGCTGATAGTATTTTTGAAGTGGTTACCCGTCCCAATGATGTATCAAGTAGTTGGGAAAATCCAACAAATCCACAGCATCAACAGGCGTTCGTTCATTTAGAAGGAAACGATTATGGCGTAACAGTTGGCAATTATGGATTAAATGAATATGAAGTGATCGATGACAGTGTGATTGCGGTGACTTTACTACGTTGTGTAGGGGAATTAGGAGATTGGGGATATTTTCCAACACCAGAAGCCCAATGTCATGGGGTACATTGCTTTAACTACAGTATCGAAGTGCATCAGCCAGAAGAAAAATTTGCTAGTTACCATCATGCTTATAGCGCACAGATTCCTTTTTCTACCACGCAAATGGCGATTCAAACAGGAACCTTGCCAGCTGAAAACAGCTATTTAACTTGCGAAGGGGAAACGTTTGCAATTACTGCTTTGAAACGAAGTAAATTTAGTGATAAAGTAGTGGTGCGTGGGTTTAATCTGTCCGGTCTTGATTCACCATTACAAATCACTAAAAATGGGAAACAAGGGGAATTATTGAATCTGCTAGAAGAAACAGTTGAGCAAACGATTGCTCCGACCGTTAGACCTTATGAAATTCGGACAATCGGATTCGAGGAGGAATAAGCAATGTATGGTGGAATAGAAGCAGGGGGAACAAAATTCATCTGTGCCGTTTCAAATGAAGGCGTTATCGTAGAAAGAGTAAGTATTCCTACAACTACACCTGAAGAAACACTAAAGCAAGTATTTGATTTTTTTGATCAATATGAACTAGAGGCGTTAGGGATCGGTTCGTTTGGTCCGATCGGTATTGATAAAAATGCCGATAATTATGGGTATGTTTTGGCAACACCTAAACCTGGATGGGGAAACTACAATTTTTTAGGCAGCATCCAAGAACGTTACGGGATTCCGATGGCTTGGACGACAGATGTGAATGCAGCAGCTTACGGCGAATTGCTAAAAGGAGCCGCACAAGGGAAAAAGAGTTGTATTTATTTGACTGTCGGTACAGGGATCGGTGCCGGTGTGGTCCTTGAAGGAGATATTTTTTCTGGACTTGCCCACCCAGAAATGGGGCATATATGGGTAAAACGTCATCCAGAGGATACCTATGAAGGAACATGTCCTTACCACAAAGATTGTTTGGAGGGGTTAGCGGCTGGACCTTCAATTGAGGCACGAACTGGAATCAAAGGCCAAGAACTTCCTCAAGATCATCCAATATGGGACATCCAAGCCTATTATATTGCTCAAGCATTGATCAATTATACGTTGACGTTAGCTCCTGAAAAAATCATTTTAGGTGGCGGAGTGATGAATCAAGACCATTTGTTGCATAAAATTCGACAACAATTCGTTGAGTTAATGGGTGGGTACATGGAAACGCCACAAGTAGATGAGTACATTGTACGCTGGGGTCTGCCGAATGAGAGTGGAATTATTGGCAGCTTGCTTTTAGCAGAAAAAGAACATGGTAAGCAATAAGGTGTATATATTCTATATATAGTAATAAAAAACGGCTAGAGGTGTATCCCTAGCCGTTTTTTGATTGTGATCAGTAGTGGATCGCTCCTCACAATAGTGTCTTTACCATAAACCAGGGAGGGCTTTTGCTACAATGGTTTCTTGCGTGAAAGGATGAGACATGTGTAATTCTAACGCATGGAGCATGAGACGGTTCGCAGGCCATGTTTGGTAAAGTGGATCCCCGACGATGGGATGACCAATGTGAGAGAGATGGACCCTGATTTGATGGGTACGTCCGGTTTCCAAGACACAGTAAACCTGAGTCTGACCATTCAATACTTGATCAACAGAAACATGTGTGAGAGCCGTTTGACCTTTATAAGGATCTACCACCCGTTTTCTGCGATCGTGCCGATCACGACCGATTTTATCTTTTAAAATCAAATCCTCTTTGATTGTTCCCCAGACAAGTGCTTGGTATCGTCGATAAATCTTCTTTTGTTCCAACATTCTGCCTAGGATAGGTAAAACAAAGGGATTTTTAGCAAATAAAATTGCACCACTTGTTTCTTTGTCCAATCGATGCACGACATAAGGGCGTTGCTCTTTTTTCTTTAAATACGCAGCTAAGTGATTCAATAAAGTATCATTTTCGGTTGGTTCATTCGGATGAGTTTTCATGCCGGCGGGTTTATTGACAATGAGTAAATGATCGTCTTCATATAATGGTTGGACAAAGGAAGCTTTACCCAATTGGACTTCTTGGTATTGATAATCAGTTTCTTCAAAACGTAACGTAATATGATCACCAGCGTGGACTTCAAAATGAAACAAGGCAGGTTCTTGATTGATCCACACATTTTTTCTTATACGTAAAAAGTGGCGGACTTTTCTTGGAACGAGCCATTCTTGTTCTAATAATTCTCGAATGGTGGTTGTTGGCTGAGTGTCAGGTAACGTGATCGTGATTTCCATAAAAATACTCCTTTTAGCAAAAATGCAGCTCTATTGTACCATTTTTAAAACTTATTTAAGAAAAAAGTGACTAATTTCTGATACTTCTTATGCTAAACTATCGTCAAAACTTAAAAAAACAGTTTGCCTACATCTCAAGCAGGAAGAATGAAGAACGTACCTGTGGTAGAATAAGGCGATTCAATCAAATAGACAGGAGAAGAATAAATGGATTTTCAAAGCATTTTAAGTAAAATAAAAGCTGCTTTGATCAGTTTTTGGCATTGGATTAAACCTTATTTAGGGCGATTCCATCGATGGCGAAAACGTATATGGAAAAAGTATCATATCAATAAACTGATCCTATTGATTGGCTTGATCTGTGTATTGATCGTCAGTATCTATCTTTTTATTTTAGCAAAACAGGCAAATGTCTCCACATTAAAATCGGGGCTAAGTCAGTCTACCGTTATCTATGATAAAAAGAATGAAGAAGCAGGCACCCTTTATGCTCAAAAAGGGACTTATGTGGAATTGAATGCAATCTCTCCAGATATCCAAAATGCGGTTATCTCAACTGAAGATCGCAATTTTTATCAGCATCATGGATTTGATATCAAAGGGATCGCTCGGGCAGCAGTTCGGATGGTCCTTTCAGGTGGCACTTCTGGTGGAGGTGGGAGTACAATTACCCAACAATTAGCTAAAAATGCTTATTTGACACTTGATCAAACTTTTGACCGTAAAGCAAAAGAATTATTTTTAGCCATTGAAATTGAAAAGAAATACAGCAAAGAAGAGATTTTGACCATGTATCTCAACAATGCTTATTTTGGAAATGGGGTATGGGGCGTACAAGATGCTTCAAGGAAATACTTTGGGGTAGATGCTAATCAGGTTAATTTAGCAGAAGCGGCAACGTTAGCTGGGATGCTTAAAGGTCCGGGTATCTATAATCCGATCGATCATCCAGAAAATGCAAACAATCGAAAAAACACCGTATTGAGTGTCATGGAAGAAAACGGCAAGATCACTAAACAACAATACCAAACGGAAAGCAAAGTGGATATCAAACAATACGTGAAAGATACGTATGATAATTCGGAATCAGGCTATCGCTATCCTTATTACTTTGATGCCGTGATTGATGAAGCAGTCAATGATTATGGTTTAGATGAAGAAGATGTGATGAACAAAGGATACAAAATCTATACATCACTTGATCAAAATTATCAAAAACAATTAGAAACAACGTATCAAAACAATGCACTATTTCCGGCAAATGCTGCGGATGGGGCGATGGTTCAATCCGCATCAGTCGCATTAGATCCTAAAACTGGTGGAGTTGAGGCGCTGGTAGGGCGACGTGGGGAACATGTTTTCCGAGGATTTAGTTTTGCAACACAAATGAAACGTTCTCCTGGCTCAACGATCAAACCATTGAGTGTGTATGCACCAGCGTTAGAAGCGGGATACACCCCAGCAAGTATTTTGAAAGATGAACCATTATCTTATTATAAAGCTCATAATTACGACGGAACGTACCGTGGTGAAGTACCGATGTATCAGGCGGTTGCTGAAAGTTTGAATCTTCCTGCTGTATGGTTGCTTCATGAAATCGGTCTTCAAAAAGGTTATGATAAAGCAGAAGAATTTGGATTGCCTCTATCGAAATCAGATAAGTATTATGGTTTAGCATTAGGTGGTTTAGCTAAGGGAGTTTCGCCGTTAACGATGGCTGGAGCTTACAGTGCATTTGCTAACGCTGGTAAAATGTACAAACCACATCTGATTACTAAAATCGTGGATTCAACGGGTGCAGTAATTGTTGATAAGACCAATGAAAAACCTAAACAAGTCATTTCAGAAGAAACAGCTAATCAAATGACTTCAATGCTGCTTGGGACTTTTTCTAATGGGACGGCCGTTGCAGCTAAACCGGCTGGTTACACAGTCGCAGGGAAAACAGGAACGACTGAAACCAATTTTGATCCTACCAAAGCTAACGATCAATGGATTGTTGGCTATACACCTAATGTCGTGATTTCAACTTGGATGGGATATGAAGAGTCTAGTGAATTGCATTATTTAGCAGGAACAAGTGGGAATGTGGTTGGTAAAGTCTTCAAATCGGCCGCAGAAGGCATTCTTCCTTATACCGAGCAAAAGCCTTTCCCAGTAGCAGATGCATATGCGACTGGCGGAAAAGTAGTCCCTGCTGATCAAGTCAATAATAATACGCAAACCAATGAGAACTCAGAACAATGGAAAGAAAATCTGAATAAATACGGGGAACAAGCTAAAGATGGGCTGAAAAATATCGGTGATATGGTAAAAGAAGGCGTAAGAGGTTTAGGTGAAGCTGCGAAAGATCTCTGGCGGAAATATCAAGGACAGTAATCCTATGAAAAACGATAAACAAATGGTACAATAAAACTAAACGATCTATAGAAAAGAGGCTAACTATGTCAAATATTTATGATAGCGCAAATCAAATCGAACGCGAGATTCGCGAATTGCAAGAATTCAAAGCTTTAGAAGAAGCCTATGCAAAAGTTAAAGCAAATGAAGAAGCACATCGTCTATTCAAAGATTTCCAAGCGATGCAAATCGAATTGCAAGAAAAACAAATGAGCGGGCAAGAATTTAGCGATGAAGATGCAATGAAAGCGCAAGAAATGGCAATGAAAATTCAATCAGAAGAAGTGATCAATGATTTGATGCAAAAAGAACAACAATTTAGCACGATCATCAATGACTTGAATCGCATCATCATGACACCAGTTAGAGATTTATACAGCGAATAATTAACGTTGTAGAAAATAATTTAGCCAGAACAAGCAAAAGCAACGTAAAACAAAATTGTTTTGCGTTGCTTTTTTAGTATGAAGAAATCAGACGGGGATAACTCATAGAAAATTAGCTTATTTTTCATTGTTTAATAAATAATTATTGTTAACCTAGCTATAATAGCTGATTTTGTCTATTATAGAAGCGTAGAAATGTCTATTCAAGTAGTGAATTTCTCTCATATAAAGCAAGGAGGTGGAGCGATGAAACACAAAAAATTTTCTTGGAAAGATTTTTGGGAAATCAGTGGCTCGTATCTTTTCACGATTATTTTGCTACCCGCATTTTATTCTTTAACTACAAATCAGCCATTAACAAATGTTTTTAGCGACCAATATCTGATCGATATTCTTCTCTTGTTTCTTTTTGTGATCTTGCCATTAGCTATTTATAAAGGTGTGCGGTATCGAAAGTAAGATATGAGAGATATTTGATGATTGAGCATGAAAATAGCTAGCCATTGCAGTAATCGTCTGAAGTACCGATGAGTCTAAATAAGAAGATAGGCAACTAAAGTAGGTTAGACCAATAGAGAGAAATAAAGTAAGGTGCTGCTAAAATTAATTTTTAGCTTGACCATTCTTTTTTTTAATGGTAAAGTAATTGACGTTGCTGAAAAAGAGAAAAAGATCGTGAAATTTATTTAGAAAAATTCATTGACATTTACTTTTTAAGGTGATAAGATAACTAAGTCGTTAAAAAGCGACAGCTTACGAAGCTTGATCCTATCGAAAAAAACTTCAAAAAAGTTGTTGACAAATAACAAATGACGAGTTACGATAAATGAGTTGCTGAAACACTTCTGAAAAACGAAGTCGAAAAAACTTTTAAAAAAGAGTTGACAAACAAACGTCACTTTGATATGATATAAAAGTTGCTACGGCAATCTCAAA
>NZ_JBFOFT010000013.1:0-48392 GCF_040887425.1 Enterococcus sp. C53 | reverse complement strand
TTCTCTTTAATATGTAACTGATCCCCATTACCGTTACTAAAAGTGCCATTCCTAAACTGCGCAATAAGCGATTTTGTTGCTCTCCTGTTTTTGGTAAAGTAGCTTTTCCAGATACGGTGGTTTTGGTCGTACCTGTAGAATTATTTTTTGTGGTGCTACCATTTTTTGAAGTTGACGTTTGATTTGATTCTTTCTTTTCGGTACTTTCTTTATTTTTATTCGTTTCAGTTGTGGTATCCACTTTACTTTGATCTTGTTTGTTGTCGTCATTCTCAGTTGGTTTATTTGTTTGATCCGTCTTTTCTTGGCGTGTAATTTCTGAGATGACTGATTTCTCTCCGGCTTCATTTTCTGTATAGTATTGAACTGTTTCCCCATTTGCTACAGCTTTAGATAAATAAATCGTCGTCGGTTCTTCTACTTTTACATCTACTAAACGAGAAGAATTGACCTTTTCTTGTTTGGCTTTTCCGATGATTTCCCCGTTCAAAACAACGTACATCGTTGTTCCTCCTGGAATAACCGCCGTCATTTGTTTTCCTTCTGTACCATAAATGAAAGCAACGTTTCCTGCTAACGCTACTGTTGTTTTGATTTTCTTATAGATAAACGTGATCGTGTTTGTTCCCTTTTCAATCATGACTTCTTGTATCGCTAACTTCGGATTAACTAGTTCATATCCTTTGATTAGTAACGCTTCTTCTTTGTGAAGCTTCCCAATCTCTAAATCAGTTATTACTTTTTTCTCCGCAATTGATTGACCTTGCTCATCGATATATCGGACAGTCAGATCGGCTTTTTCATTTTCTGACGGTGATGTTTCTTTGGCTTTATATATAAATGTAATGGTGTTGCCATCACTTTGTACTTCTATCGTTTGGACTTTGGCACTCAGCAATTCGTATCCTTCGATAAGTAA
Organism: Enterococcus sp. C53; assembly: GCF_040887425.1. NCBI lineage: Bacteria > Bacillati > Bacillota > Bacilli > Lactobacillales > Enterococcaceae > Enterococcus > Enterococcus sp. C53. Next base: position 47,473 of record NZ_JBFOFT010000013.1, on the reverse strand, counting down.
CGCTTCTTCCGTATATGTAGAGCCGACTTCTAAGTCTTGGATTATTTTACCATTAGCAATCGATTGACCATGCTCATCAATATATTTCACAGTCAAATTGGCTTTTTCATTTTCTGGCGGCGTTGTTTCCTTAGTTTCATATATAAATGTAATGATATTGCCTTCGCTTTGTATTTCTATCGTTTGGACTTTGGTACTCAGCAATTCGTATCCTTCGATAAGTAACGCTTCTTCTGTATGTGTAGAGCCGACTTCCAGGTCACTTATTATTTTATCTTCAGCAATCGATTCCCCCTTCTCATTAATATACTTAACAGTTACAGCTGCTTTTTCTTTAGTCACTGGATTTTCATCATAACGGAAAGTAATGATATTGCTATTTGGATCCTCGGAAACATTGATTGTATAAGTTTCAGGCCCTACGATCGTGTAGCCATCAATCACCAGTGCATTTCCTATGTATTCTGTTCCAATCTCTAAATCATTAATTACCGTAGGTTCGGCAATCGGTTGACCAGTTTCATTATGTAAATACTGCACAGTTACTGACGAGAAACTTTCTTCAGGACTATCTTCAATTTTCTTATAGTAAAAATTGTGATGCATCTCTGCCGTTTCCATATAAATAGTCACTCTATCTGGCGAGATCAATTCATACCCTTCTACAATTTCAGCGAATAAGGTTACATCATTTCCGACGAAACCGACTTCCTCTGAAAACCAAAGTACTTTTTGTGTATCTACATCTACCCCATTGACAGATACCCATCCTATTTCCGGTTCAGGCATGGATAGGTCCAATGTTCCTGAATCATGTGGTGGTTGCACCTCATCAATCATTTCGATTTCACTTACTGCGTTGGATGCTGCCAATACGTTAGGTGCTAGCAACCCCACTACAGTGGTCATCAGCAATGCTGAGTTCATAATTGTTTTCATTTTTTTTATTTTTTTATTTTACTTTCTTTTCGTCATTTAATTTATCTGCTCCCCCAGTTATATTTGAAATTTGGCTAACCTAGCTTTTTCTTACTTTATTCTAAGGTTGGTTACTTTTATTTATGTACTTGAATCCGATTATCCACCTCCTTAAAAAACGTTATTTAAAATAAACAATAGTAGTTTAACCTACATATTAATGTTACCTGTAACATATAAGATTCGCAAGATTATTTTATTATTAAACCAAGGTTTTCTGTGTGTTAAAATAAAAAAATATCTAGTTAAGGAATTAAAATTATGATTTTCACATTCTTAAAAAAATTCACAAACGTTATTTAAAATCCGATTCTGTTTATTTAGTAAAAATGATTGATTAACAAAAAAAGCCCGTCACGGTAAATGATTAATCATTTTACCATGACGAACTGGAAATTATTTAGTTACATTTTATAAAATAGATTTAACACATAACTTCTTTAATCAAAAAATTAGTTTACTGTTTGAGAAACATTTATTTCTGTCTTCTTACTACTATACTGACTCATATTTTTAAATAATTGTTGAAGTAACGGACTTTGATTGTGTCCTTCAATTGCTGCTTGATCACGCCAATTTTCAACCATGACAAATTCATTTTCAATATCGATTGATTCGTACAATTGATAGCTTAAGCACCCGTCTTCTTTTCTTGTACTTGCAACAAGTTCATTTACTTCCGCAAGAAATTCATTTCTTTTTTCTGGTTTGATTGAAAATTTTGCATTGATAACGATCATTTTTCCACACTCGCTTTATTTAAAAGTTGTAATTTTTTCTGGAGCCAATCGAACAGATTCATATCCTTCTTCTACTGCTTTCCCAACAGATAAGATCATCACTGGAACATAACGTTCTTTGTCGAGATCAAAAGCTTCAGCCAATTGGTCTGCTTCGAATCCCCCGATTGGATTTGTTTCATAGCCGTGACTACGAGCAACTAGCATGAATTGCATTGCAGCTAAACTAGCATCAATTTTCACAACGTCATTCATTTGTTCACGTGTAAAGTTTTGGTAATAAGGAAGGATCGCAGCAAGTTGTTGGTCTCGGACTTCTGCCGGCATCTTACCTTCTGCTACTGCTTGGTCATAGATTTCTTCCCCATATTCGTAGCAGTTCATATCTCCAAAGATCATGACCATAGCTGATGAAGTATCATTTTGTCTCGTATTAAAACGGATCAATGGTTTCAATTTTGCTTTTGCTTTTTCACTTTCTGCCACCACAAAACGCCATGGTTGCATATTAACTGAAGATGGTGCTGTTGTTGTTTCTTGTATCATTTCTAACATTTCTTCATGAGAAATCTTAACCGTTTCATCATATACACGAACGGATTTTCTTCCAAATACAACACTTGAAAAATCATTGTTTACTAATTCTTTGCTCATTTTTCTCTATTCTTTCTCCTAATGTAGTTAATAAAGTTTATTCAATAATTTTGTTAGTTCGGTGATTTCTTCATCGGTCAACGAAATGCACAAAGAGTCAGCGGACTGTTGATGATTATTTTCACACTTAGCCAGTTCTCGTTTGGCTGTATCCGTCAGTAGAACAAATACTTCACGATTATTCGCTGGATTGCGTTTTCGTGAAACATAGCCTTTTTCTTCCAATATCTTCAAATGTCTAGAGATAGCTGCATTGTCTATTTTCAGATCTGTTTGAATTTGATTTTGTAAACATTTGCCTTTTTCCCATAAAAACATCAGCATTTCATATCTCGTCAAACTGAATCCAGTTTCTTTCTCGAACAAAGCTGATCCTTCTTGACTGATAATTTTGATTTTATAGAGTAACTGACTGAGTTTTCTTAAATCCATCTCCATCCTCCTTCCGTTGACTTGTCAATTATTGACTTATCAATAATATAAATGTTTTAGTGAGACTTGTAAAGCATAAAAGTTTGAATAACAAAAAAAAAAGAGAAAGCTATTCCTCTTTCTCTTTTGACTCTATACTTTTTGATGTTGGTGAAATTCACCAACATCTTTTTATGTTTATGATGTAAAAACATAGAAAAGACACCCTGAAATCCTTTAGAATTAATTTGGCTAACCAATTCATAAGAGGATTCAAGATGTCTTATACTCAGCTTATCAAAGATACCCTAAATATTCTAGACCTAACTATCTATTTCGAGGAAAATTGTTTAACCAAAGAAAGATATAAAGGGCAAATTTGCTTGATTTACAAAGGTACTCTTCAATACACGCCCGAAGAGTGTCCACATTGTCTCAAACCGACGATTGCCTTATTTAGAAAGCTGTTTTCTCGATTGTCCTTAGCGACTCGAAAAGCTGTTGAATTCATTGTTATTGATAGGTATGCGCCTTATGTTTCATTGGTTAAAAAGCTTTTCCCAAATGCTCAGTCAAAAAGAAGAAGCAAAGTTGAACGATGAAAAACGAGTTTGGCGTGCCAGTTTCAAAGATTACTTAACTGAAAGTGAGATTGTCGACCGATTGTTAGCCACTTGTCCCAACTTGCGATAAGGCTATCAGTTATATCTAGATGTTCTTTATGCAGTAAAGAAAAGAGATCATTTACTATTTGAGGACTGTTTATCCAGAGAAGTCAGCCAGCTACCTGAAACTTATGCGACAACTTTGCGAACATTTAAAAAGTTTCTGCCACAGATCCGAAATGCCCTCCGCTACAGTTATTCAAACGGACCACTAGAATGTTTAAACAACCATATTAAAGTATTAAAATGCAATGCTTATGGGTTTCGAAATTTTTATCATTTCAAACGTCGGATCATGATTCGACACGGTAAAACCATTTTAACCAAATAAAAAGAACAGAAAGAAGTTTTTCTTCTTTCTGCCCAAATTATTCTAAGATTTCTCTTTACCAACATCATTCGACAAAGAGCCTCTCTTTTAAACTATTTTTTATTTATGAGACAAGCGCTGGTTCATAAATTTTTGAAGAAGTTTCAAAAATGGCTTCTATAGTAGTTAAATCATATACATCCGCATATTTTGCAACCACTTTCCCACATTTTTCTAATATTTCTTCATGATCACTTTCTTGGTATTTTTCCACACATAACACGATACAATTTTCTAATTTATTAATGACTTCACCTACTACTACATGCTTTAAACCGATTGGCTTACACGCATATTTTTGTCCCAAAATGATTTCTTCGTTATTCATATCTCATCCACCTTTAATCGTTCTAACATTTTATAAAATGATAATAGCATTAAAATTAGATTATGAAAACCAAAAACCATTATAATTTTAGAAAAAAATCAAAAGAACGACTTTTTCGAGCGTTCTTTTGATTTCACTTATTAAAGTTATTGAATTTTTTTAAGAAATAACATCTAAAGGCACGATATCAATAAGCATTTCTACGTATTTCTCAAGATATTCTTGATCAATATGATCGTATCCGCCTGTTACACCACAATCAATATCTAGAACGCCAATCAGACGCCCTTCTTTGATCATGGGCACAACGATTTCAGATTGAGCTGCAGAATCACAAGAAATATAGTTTTCATGTTTCTTAACGTCATCAACGATCAATGTAGTTTTTGTTTGTGCTGACTCACCACAAACCCCTTTTCCTATTGTGATCCTAGTACAAGAAACACGACCTTGAAATGGACCCAAAATCAATTCTTCGCCATTATATAGGTAATAACCTGCAAAAACTGTTTCTGGTAATGTCTCGTTCAACAAAGCAGAAGAATTCGCTAAATTTGCTAGCCAATGATCTTCTGCCTCTAATAATCCTTTTTGCTGTAATAATAAAATTTGATAGGCATCTTCTTTTTGCTTTTCTGTCCACAACATCTCAACCACTCCTTCTATGAAAAAATTATAGCTTAGAAATGATTTGCTGACTAGTCATTGAGAAAAAACTGACCTTACTAGACAGAAAGACGGGAAAAGAACATCCTTCAAATATAAAATACTTTCATTATTAATTTTTAGCACGGACTCATTAGAAAATTATTCTGCTTGCTGGATCTCTTGTTCCAAGTTTGCATAATCTATTGTCGTTCCAATAAACGTTGGATCATCGCTGGGAAAATGTTGAACAAGTGTTTCGATTTTACTGATTTCGACAGTGCCTTTTGTCAGCTCAAAATCAATGACATGCCCTCCGAATTGTTTAGCTTCATCGATATAGTGCAAATGAAATCCAGCAGCTGCTACTCCTTGAAACAGTTCTGGCGTATAAAATCCAACTAACGTTCCTTGACTATTTGTTTCATGAAATTCAGGTTGAGACTCTGATATTTTTGCTAATCTTCGGTAAGGCTTTTCTTGTTTTGGCATAATACGTGTGTGGACTGTTTTAAACAGCCCAGTAATTTTTATCGCTAAAAATAAGTTGTTTCCTGCTTGACTGGCTAAAATTGATTGTTTTAATTCTTCGCCTTTTGTTTGATTTTCGACTTCAAAACGTTCATCTGTAATGAATGGGGTGATTGCTGCATAAGGAGTGGTTTCTTTTCCTGTCAGCTTAACAACTACTCCATCTGAACGCCCTTGATAAGCTTCGCCATCCAAGAAGATGACTTCCCCATCTAACCCATGTAGCGTTCCCAAACCTAAAGTCCCGTGTTTGAGTATCTGTTCAATCGTCTCAGTACCATCCATTAGTCCTGCCATCAATGCTCCTAGTGTTCCATGTTGAAAAAGTATTCTTTCACTCATCTTAGCATCTCCTTAATAGAATTGATCTGGTAAAATCGTTTCACCAAGTTTTTCATTGTCACGGTAGTCGATTGGAATATCGATGATAACTGGACCTTGCGTTTTAAATCCTTCTTCTATTGCTTGTTCCAACTCAGCGACAGAGGACACACGAAGCCCCTTAGCACCAAAAGCTTCCGCATATTTTACAAAATCAACCGGGCCAAAATCCACACCGGAAGCTCGTTGATATTTCATGATTTCTTGAAATTCTACCATATTGTAACGACCATCGTTCCAAATCAAATGAATGATCTTCAAATTTTTACGAACAGCTGTTTCTAGATCTTGAGCAGAAAATAAGAAACCACCATCACCAGATACCGAAATGATTTGTGTCTTAGGACGTACTAATGCAGCAGAGATTGCCCATGGTAAAGCAACGCCTAGTGTCTGCATCCCATTGCTAAATAATAGATGTCTTGCTTCATAACTTCTAAAATGACGTGCCATCCAAATGTAGTGACTACCTACATCTACAGTAATAGTCATCTCATCTGTCACTTTATTTTGGAGTGTATTAATGACTTCTAGAGGATGTAAAATTCCTTCGCGGTCTTTCGTTGGCACAATATCACGCTCAGTTAATTTATTTTGCAAAAAGGCTAAGTATTCTTTCGCATCACGTGACACTTGATGCGGTGTTAAAGAATCCGTCAACAGATCCAATGTTTCAGAGATATCCCCGATTAATTCTCTTTCTGGCTGCATGTAAGAATCAATCTCAGCTGGTGTTTCATCAATAACGATTATTCGAGCATCTTTTTCAGCATTCCAGTTTCTTGCTTCATATTCGATTGGATCATAACCAATCGCAATCACTAGATCACTTCGTTTCAATAACATATCTCCTGGTTGATTTCTAAACAAACCGACTCTGCCAAAGAAATAGTTTTCTAATTTTCTAGAGATCACACCAGCGGCTTGGAAAGTTTCTACCACCGGCAAGCCTGTTTTTGCTACTAATCTACGGATCGCTGCTGTTTCTTTTTTACTTGAACCTCGCATCCCAATTAATAAAACAGGTAATTTCGCTTCTTGAATACGTTCCGCTAAATAATCGATATCGCCAGCGGAAGCAGAACCTAATTGTGGATCTTTTAGAGGTTTGATGACTTCATTTTTTACAGTCGCATCTACCACATCTTGTGGGATACTAATAAAGCTTGCTCCTTTTTTCGAACTTTTAGCCATTCGATAAGCATTGGCAATCACTTCTGAAATTGTTTCTGGATCTTGAATTTCTGCACTATATTTAGTGATTGGCTGAAATAAAGCAGCATTGTCCATGCTTTGATGAGTTAATTTAAGTAGATCGCTTCGTTTGACTTGTCCTGCAATTGCAAGAACCGGATCACCTTCAGCCGTAGCGGTCACTAGCCCAGTTGCTAAATTACTAGCTCCAGGACCACTAGTAGCAATGACGACACCTGGCTCGCCTGTGATCCGTCCAATTGCTTGAGCCATAAAAGCGGCATTTTGTTCATGTCTCGTAACGATTAATTCTGGTCCTTGATCTTCTAACTCATTAAACACCCCATCGATTTTTGCTCCTGGAATCCCAAAAACATATTCGACTTGGTGATTTGCTAAACTTTCTACTACAGCTCTAGAACCTTGTTTCATTTCATCATCCATTACAATATTACTCCCTTTTCATTAAACATTCTCTCGAAAAACGCTTTTTCATTAGCACAGTTTTACAAACTGTTTCACAAAAAGAGTGTAACACAAATTTTTTCATTTGTGTAGTAATATGAAAAATAAGCTGTAGTTTCAGAAAAATTCATGAAACTACAGCTTATTTGATTAGCGATACGATTTTCCCCAAATAGCTAACCCAAGCAATCTCTCATCGATTTGCGCAACTTCAGGCAGTAGCCCCCATAAACAATAACCATTTTTTTCAAATAAACGTTGACTCGCTTGATTACTATCGAAGATAAAGGCTAGTACGGTCTCAATACCTAAGCCAGGGAGCTGTTTTTCTACAAAGTCCATAGCATACTGCCCAATACCTCTATGTTGATAGGTCTCATCAATATAAATACTGATTTCTACCGTTTGATCATATGCTGGTCGTCCATAAAAATCACTCAAACTGATCCAGCCAATGATTACTCCTGCTTCTTGCATGATCCATAGTGGGCGTTTCTTAGGATCATGGGCTTCAAACCATGCCAATTTATCCTCGATAGTTACGGGCGTTACATCGGCAGTTGATTGTTTCGTTAAAATCGATTGATTGTAAATCTCCACGATGCGAGGTAAATCTTCTTTAGCTGCTATAGAATAACGGATCATATAGTACACACCTTTTTTTGTTTAAAAACTATTATACCAGTTCAAATTTTTAAGACAAGAATCTACTGATAGGATCACTAATCAAAACAAACACGTTTTTTAGCAAATGATAGTTTTTACTTATTTTTATTACGTTTGTATTGATGAATGATTTTTAACGCTCTTTTTTTCGTTTTGATATTGGGGCTCTTTAGCCGACGATAAGCACTCGCTAAGTCTTGTTTTTCCATTGCTTTCTCCCTTTTTCAAGTCTATTTTTATCAAATAAACCGTTCACGAACTCAAATAGTAATGATTACGATTTATACAAACAATATAACTTCACCCAAAAAATTTGTCAATAAAAAATAAAATGAAATAACGATTATTTTATAATGTAAACAGCAAACAAAGATGGTATTATAAAGTAACAAAAAATTATCAAGGTGAGAAAATGAATAACACTCAATTAACGCTATATATATCCCTGGTCAAATTCCTCGGACAAGCTTTAGGGGAAAACTATGAAGTGGTTCTTCATCATCTGGAAGAAGGTCATTTTCATATCGCTGCCATTGAAAACAATCATATAAGTGGACGAGATATCCATTCTCCTGTTACTGGTTTCGCTTTAGAAATGGTGCGCTCAAAGAAATATCTTAAACAAGATTATTTAGTCAACTATGATGCACAAACAATCAACGGGAAAAAATTAAGAGGTGCCACTTTTTTTATACGCAATGATCAGCAGAAGATAGTCGGATTACTTTGCATTAATCAAGATATCAGCAAATATCAGTCACTCTCAAAGGAGATACTCGCATTAGCTGGCTTATCAACAGAAAAACAACCACTTGCAGTGTTTGATACAAATCACCTCCCCGAATCCGTTGAGATCTTGGAAGAAACCATTCAAGGGATTATCTACTCTATCGTCCCCTCCGATCTCTTGGACAAACAGACTCCTTTAAATAAAGAGTTGAAAATTAAAATCATTCGCCAATTAAATGAAAAAGGAATCTTCCAAATCAAAGGCGCCGTTTCACAAGTGGCTAAGATTCTCAACATATCAGATCCCAGCGTTTATCGTTACCTGAAGATTGCTGAAGGAGAAAAGTAAAGAGATTGCGAAAGCATCGGTTACCTCCAATGACAATAAGCAAGCATTTTTTTAACAGCTTCTCAGACATGATGGGCTTTGAAACTAAAGACGGCACTCCTCTTCACTAAGGCGTGCCGTCTTATTTCTTGGTTGTTTCACTTTTGAAACAGGCGAAAGCTATAGTAAAAACGATCTAATCAGCGAGTTGGTATCAACTCATTACCCAGATATCATTTGATCACTAATTGAACACATAACTTTTCCCATTGTCTATTACTCTTCTTCATTTTTTTTATTCAATGGTGCCAAAAACGCTTGTTTATCAAATGTTCCTTCCCACTTATCTACCATAATCGCAGAAACCATTGAGCCTGCGACGTTCAACATGGTACGTCCCATATCAACAATCGGATCGATACCAAATATCGCTCCAATACTTGCGATCGTGTGTCCAAACCCTAAGCCATTAAGAGTAACTGTCGCAGCAACGGTCGCCGTACCAGGTACACCAGCAATTCCGATGGATCCTACCGTAACGACAACGACCACCAAGAAATAAAAGGATAGATCCATTTCTGCGCCAACAGCTGATCCCATTAAAACACCAAGCATAGCAGGGAATACACCAGCACGTCCATTCATACCAATCGAAGTTCCTAAAGTAGCAACAAAATTTGCCGTTTCTTGAGACACACCTAGATCTTCTTCCAGATTTTCCAAAGTATAAGGTAAAGTTCCTACACTTGAACGGGAAGAAAAAGCAAACAATAGTGTCGTAAATGCTTTTTTGTAAAAAACAATTGGATTCACACCCATGAATAGTAATAAAATGACATAAACGATCAACATCAAAAGAACACCAGTATATAGAGCTGCAATAAATCCGATCATTCCCATAATTGCTTGAATCCCTCTAGAAATAATTGTATTACTTACTAAAGCAACAACCCCATACGGCATCAACTTGATCACGTTAGTTAAAACGGAAATGACGGTTACTTTTAATGAGTCCAACAACGTAACAAAAGGTGCCACTTGATCCGGTTTTTTGACTTGTAAGAAGCGAATAGCTCCAGCAAACATAGCCGCTATGATCACAACCGATACAATACTCCCATTATCCCCCATCACACTAACTATATTGTTAGGTATCAGTTTCAAGAAAAATTCTGGGAAACTTTGCGAAGCAATATTACTAATACTTTCTGCTTTGTCTGCTGCCAAGTCTCCAGCAAACTCTGCACCGTTAAGCCGATAGAGTTTGACAACCGCAATCCCCAATGCCGCAGAGATAGCTGTAGTCCCTAGTAATGTTGCAAAAGTTTTTCCCGTCAAATATTTTAACCGTTCTCCTTTGACATCAATCACTACTTTGATAATCGATAAGAACACGACAGGAATAGCTAGCAACTGGATCATCTTCAAGAATCCTGAACCAACTAGGGCATACCAGGCATTGATTTCCGTTCGAGCAAATTCGGTATAAATTTCGCTATCGGAACCAATCAAATCAATGACAACCCCTAAAAGCAAACCAAGAATAAGAGCATAAATCATTCGTTTTGAGAAATTAATCCGTTTGTCTTTGAGGTACTTCATTACCCCAAGGGAGAGAATCAGCAAAGCGATTCCTCCCGCAGTATAATAATTACTTACTTTCAGAAATTGAGTAAAAAAAGGTGCATCGATCAATTTATTCATCCCCTTTATTTTGCAGTATTTGCTACAACATTTAGTGCTTCCCACGTAGAAGAAAAAGGTGGTGCATAAGCAAAATCAACAAATCCTAATTCTTCAGTCGTCATTTGAGCGTGTATCGCAACAGCTAAGCCAGTCGCACGAAGAACTGTTTCATTTTTCCCGAATAGTTGGGCACCATACAACACTTTTGTTTGTCGGTCATAAACCAGTTTGATCATGATTTTTTCTTGAGTTCCATAATAATTCGAGTGATTCATTGTCTCAATACAAGTCGTTTTGATATCTAATCCTTTTTCTCTTGCCATTTTTTCAGTGATACCAGTCGCTGCTGCCTCGTACTCTCCTACTTTGATCGCACTACTGCCTAATGTCCCTGAATATTCCTGCATCTGTACACCGCTAAGATTGACCCCAACGATCCGTCCCATTTTATTCGCTGTAGTCGCTAAAGGAAGGTAAATATCCCCTAAGATTCGATGGGGAATCGAAGCACAGTCACCTGCCGCAAATACATCTTTTTGAGACGTTCTCCCGTATGTATCGATTTTAATTGCACCATTTCCTAACAATTCCAATTGATCATTCAAAAAGCTGGTATTAGGAACAAATCCAGCAGCAACGATCACCGCATCCGCCTGATAACTTCCTCTATTCGTTTTGACAGCTACCACTTGTTCATGATTTTTTTCGATCTCTAGAACAGACTCCTCCAAGGAAACCCTTACATTTTCTTCTTCAATAGCTTCTTTAATTTTAGTAGAAAATTCCGGATCAAATGAACGATTCATCAAGTGAGGAGCCATCTCGATCAAATGAATATTTTTTCCTGCTTTCGTTAACTGATCAGCTACTTCAATGCCAATAAATCCACCACCCAGGATGACAATATTTTGATAATTTGATAATTCTTGCTGTAGTCGTTTGACTTCATTAAGTTTTGTAATCGTATATACATCACTAGAATCAATACCAGCAATGTTAGGAACAAACGGCTTTGCACCGACAGCCAGCATCAGACGATCATAAGTTTCATGACTCACTTCATTTGTACTTAAATTTTTTACAGCTAACGTTTTAGTGGCAAATTCGATTGATTCTACTCGATGGCGCAACAATAATTTAATTCCTAAACGTTCGATTTGTTCAGGCGTTCGAGCAAACATCTCTTGTTCATTATTAAATTCTTCGCCTAAATAATAAGGAAGCCCACAAGCGCCGAAAGAGATATAATCCTCTTGTTCAATCACGATGATTTCTGCATCTGGATTGACTCTCTTTGCTTTGGCCGCTGCGCTCATTCCTGCAGCAATTCCACCAATGATTATTATTTTCATTCTTTCTTCCTCTTTTCTTATGCTTTAGATAAAACCCATTCGATTTCTATTAAAGCATCTTTTGGTAAGGCAACGACTTGAAAAGCTGATCGTGCTGGGAAACGTTCACCAAAGTGTTCTGCGTACACTTGATTAAATGCTTCAAAATGATTCATATCAGTTAGAAAACAAGTCGTTTTAACCACTTGATTCATGGTCAAGTCTAGCTCCTCCAACACTTGTGATATATTGATCATAATTTGGTTCGCTTGTGCTTTAATCTCTTCAGAAACGATTTCACCAGTGGTTGGATCGATTGGTAACTGTCCAGAAACAAAGATCAAGTCTCCCGCCACGCGATATTTTTCATACGGTAATTTGTTGCTACTCATTCTTTTCCTCCTTTAATAATTTTTTATCATATAATACAATTACACTAAAAAATTATCATATATTTTTAAGGCAGTCAACCACTTTCAGAGTTTTTAAAAACCGCAAAAATTCTTTTATTTAAAATAAAATTATAAAAACTAATGTTATTTAAAATCTAACGCAAGCAATTAATTTCATTGATAATTTTTTATCAAGAAAGCGTTGACACAACGGAAATGAATGTGTTATTTTTGAGATACATGAAGTAGGTTTGGAGGAAACCCATATGAATATCAATACAAAAATTCTACACGATTACCCAGTCATCGACCCAGTTACAGGCGCATCGTCGATACCTAAATATCAAACTTCCACGTTTCATCAAAAAAATGTCTTCACTCACACAGGTTTTAGTTACACTCGTTTTGGTAACCCTACTGTCGAAGCGGCGGAAAAATGTATTGCTTCATTAGAAAACGCGCAGTTCGGTTTAGCCTTTTCATCAGGAATGGCTGCTATTAACGCTGTCCTGTTCCTTTTATCCAAAGGAGATCATTTAGTACTAGGTAAAAATATTTATGGTGGAACCTTCCAAAGCATCCATCTTTTCTTAGCTCGTTTCGGGATCGATTGCACTTTTGTTGATGAAACGGATATTGATTCTTGGCAAAAAGCGATTAAAAAAGAAACAAAAATGTTTTACATTGAAACTCCTTCCAATCCATTATTAACAATCACTGATATAAAGAAAGTGACTGAATTGGCTAACGAGTATCAGATCTTAACAGTTGCAGATAATACATTTATGACACCCATTTCACAACATCCTTTAGATTTAGGTGTTGATATCGTGATACATAGTGCAACAAAGTTTATCAATGGACATAGTGACGTTGTTGCAGGTTTGGTCGCTACAAATAACGAGGAGCTGTATCAGCAATTAAAGGAACATCAAAAAGCACTGGGCGGGATTTTGGGTCCTGAAGATGCTTGGCTACTATTGCGCGGCGTTAAAACGCTGGGGTTAAGAATGGAAAAATCAGTTCGAAACGCTAGTGAATTAGCTAACTTTCTCGTCAATCATCCGAAAGTAACAAACGTTTATTATCCTGGTCTTGAACAGCATGCTGGACATTCGATCCATCAAAAACAATGCGAAGACTGTGGTGCTATTTTGTCATTTGAAGTAGATTCAGTTAAGCAAATTGAAACCTTATTCACACACTGTCGTGTACCAATCGTAGCTGTCAGTCTCGGCGGTGTGGAATCCATCCTTTCTTATCCTTGGGCGATGTCTCATGCCAGTATGCCTGAAAAGGATCGATTAGCGATGGGTGTCACTGAAACTTTAGTTCGGCTTTCATGCGGGATCGAAGATGTAGAAGATTTGATCGCTAATCTTGATGATGCGTTAAATGCTATGTAGTTTCACTCACTGTCTGATATTCATGGTGAGTTCTATCATCGAAAATAAGCCGGATAGTCCCAAAATAGTTCCTCCTATTTGGGACTATCCGGCTTATTTCTTAGAGTTAGACACTTCCGACACGCCTTCTTTTTCATCAAAATTTTTTTATTTCATCATCGGTAAAAATTTCAGAACTGTTGTATTTGGGCTATAAAAGTTCTCTTAACCAACTGTTGGCTAACATGGACTAATATCTTATTGTTCTAATAAATACCGATCGTAATTCTCGATTTTCTTATGTAATCGTGTTAAACACTCTTGCATCTCATCGATCTTTTGAATCAAATGCTGTCTTTCTGTCATCAATAATTGCTTCCTAGCAGCAATTGTCTGGTCTCCTTGCTTACACAATTTATTGTATTCGATCAACGACTCAATGGATAAGCCAGCATTTCTCATACAAATTGTAAAATCTACCCAGTTGAGGTCTTCTTCTGTATAATCACGGATTCCGCCTTTCGTGCGATGTACAGGTGGAATGAGACCAATTTTCTCATAATAACGTAATGTATCGGGCGAGATCCCTTTCGTTTCACTCACTTGTTTGATGTTCATAGTCGATATCCCCTTTTTTCTGTTCCATCTCGTTCATAAACGACTATCCTAACATTTATCTGCTTGGACAAACCCAATAAACGAATGGAGATTTATGCATGATCATCGTCGCATTTGAAACAACGTACAAAAAATGATCTAGTCTTTCGGCTCTCACTATAAGGGATTTTTCTCAAAAAAGCTAGCAGACCTAAAAAATTCGAGAAGTAACGAACCATACAGCTCCTGTTACTCCTACGAATTTTCTCTTATCATTCACTCGTACATCAAGATGTGGATTTTATTCTTTGTACACGAAATGCTTGATTCTTTGCTAAATAAAAAGGGCGTAAGTATGCAACCGTGTTGGAAAGCGGTAAAATATCTTTACTTAAATCAATGTTTAGCACTTCTTTCAAATACGTTTGACGAATCATAATGCGTTGCCATAATTCTGGATACTTTTCTTTGATTTTTGCTTGCAGTGCCTCATCAGCTAATACCACACATTCTTCCGCACTAACACCTGTATAACCCGGAACTGAAGGAATGATATCTAGTTGAAAAATCATCCCACTTTCAAGTATTTCTTGCGACTCTTGATAAATAGGTGAAGCTAACCACTCTTCATCTGCTGTCAAGTGACCAGGATTTAAATGCCAATGGAACTGTTTTTTTGGTAAAACAGTCTCAACTAGTTGATAAACTTCTTCGCCTCTCATCCCCACTTTGATTGTTTCTAACCAATGAACAATTGCTTGAAAATAAGGTTTAGCCACTTTTTCTAAATAATCCGCTTGCTCTGACGGAAGTTGTTTTTCATGTTCGATGACAAACCCTGTTCTGCTAGATAGACCACCTTTAAACCCAGTAGTTAAAGACAACGCATCCCCAAGTTTAATTGTTTTATCGGTTGGGTAAAGATTAGCATATTCGAAACGTTGCCCTGTCGCAGCAATTGTCACTACCGTGTTCGGTTGTCCTTTTCCATTTAACAATGCTCCAATTTCAGACTCTTTTACACCTACTTCAATCTTGTTTAGTGCTTGTAACATGCAACTAGAAGCTAGATTGGCACCAAATTCATAATGAGCGATCTCATTGGCATTATTTGTTCTCCGTATTCCTTTTTCCCCGATCAACAGCGAACTAGCATTTAGTAGTTCAGTCGTTTCACCTTTTACTTTTTCGATTGCTTCAATAATAAAGTGAGGAACATCGAATAGCTTGGTCGCTTCTTTCTTCCGTGTAGTAAACATTTTCCAACCAACTACCCCGATTTTTTTCTTTTCAACGAACCCTAACGAGGTAAATAATTGTTCTAAAGGTTGTTCGTGATCCATTGGTTGATTCGGCAATGAAAAAGGTGGATAATGAACCAATTCTGATTGGATTCGTGCATGTTTACATAGTTTCAGATTTTCATTTCCCAAAATCAAGGTACTTTTTCCACTATTTTCCATAACAAATAATCCTTCTTCAAACCGTGGAATAAATCCTGTAAAATATTCAAAATTGCTACCATGCTCACGATCTGCATAAATGATTAGTGTGTCAATCGCTTCTTCTCTCATCCTTTGTATCATTCGTTTTTTTCTCATCTCAATCGTTTCATCTGTTAAGAAAACCGGTGAGACATCTGCAAATGTTTTCGGCTCAGTCAACACATCTAAAATTATATTTATCTTTTCCATACTTACTCCTTTATTGATCTAATATAAGACATTCCACCTGATTATTTATCAAAGCTTGTTGCAACTGCTTGCTGGGAGGTTGATCTGTTACTAGAAAATCAATCTCTTTTAAATCACAAACCTTAAAAAAACCGGTTTTATCCATTTTTGTATGATCTGCTAAAGCAACCACCGTTTTTGCCTGTTTGACCATTTGGCGTTTGACAAGTCCTTCTTCTTCCGTATGGATGAATATCCCTTCAGACGATAAAGCAAAAACACCTAAAAATGTATAGTCTACACTGTATTGTTTTAATTTCTCAATAGTATCTGAGCCATGTAAAAAAAGTTGTGTTTTGTGCAATTTTCCCGGCAATAGCGTAATCGTAGTTGCTGACCTTTTTGCTAACAGCATCGCATGAGTCAAAGAATTAGTGATAGCTGTCAAAGGTTTCATCCCTATTTGATTGATCACACTTTCTACAGTAGTGGAGGAATCGAAAATAACCGATGAATTGTCTTTAATGATAGCTGCAGCGGTTTTTCCTAACTGAAGTTTCACTCCATTTAATTTAGTTGAACGTTGCTCATAATCAAAAATAGTTGCTTCTCTTTCTAATAAAATCGCTCCGCCGTGTGTTCTGCGAACTATATTTTTTTCTTCTAACTTCATTAAATCACGTCTGATCGTGTCTTTAGATACTTCCAGCTGTTCTGCTAAGTCATCAATCGCAGCATTTTGTTTTTCTTTCATGATTTTGATTATTTTTTTCAAACGAATTTCCCTCAGCATGAAACCGCCTCCCTTAAGTCACTTTACTACAGTTTGCAACATTTTGCAATATTTTGCAATTTATCGCATTTTGTCGCAAAAAAATCGCCAAATGCAATCAAATGATTTGTGCTATAATAAGCAGACAACGATGATTCCGTTACTGATATGAAAAAATCTTATATAGGAAAGTAGATGAATCTATGAAAATCGTTCCTCCAAAAATTTCTCCCACATTACCACTTAAGCCCTTTTCTACAATCTATTCCGAAGAGGAACCAATGCTTGAAATGTGCAAAGTAGTCAATGACGAAGCAATCGAAGCATTTTTCGATCGTCCACGTTTTTACAATATGGAATTTGATCACTGTCAATTTACAAATAGCGATTTTAGTCAGGTCGAGTTCGTAGATGTTCGCTTTACAAATTGTGATCTTTCCAACGTCAATATGACAAAAGCCTCTATCCACCGAGTAGAATTTATCAATTGCAAACTACTTGGGACAACCTTTCAAGAATCAACGATTAAAAACGTTACTTTTAAAGATTGTCTAATCAATCTAGCTGCTTTTGGCTATGCTAAAATGGAGAATAATCAATTTTGCCATTGTTCATTGGAAAACGCCGATCTTTATCATTGTCACTTCAAAGGAATCATTTTTGACAATTGTGAATTGAACGAAGCGAATTTTCAGCAAACCTCTTTAAAAGGCGTTGATTTAAGCTCCTATAATTTTGAAACATTAGGCATTACGATCAATGAATTAAAAGGTTGCCAGGTCTCAACCTACCAGGCCTTAAAATTCTCTACATTGTTAGGTCTAATTATAAAAGAGTAAGTGAATAACCTAGGTTTAATTCCCTAGAAGTAATACGATGAACACCATAAAAAGGTCATGAAAGATACAGCTAGCTCTGCTCTGCTTTGCTCGGAGCTATTTGCTTCTTTTATAACCTTTTTTAATTATCTTTCTCGGATCTAATACTTATTAAACAGACTTCACTGTTTCATCTTTATGTTTACGAGCGGTAATCACGTAAGCGATAACCAATACCAATTTCAGTAATGATATATTCAGGCTTCAACGTATTTGTTTCAATTTTTTTGCGGATATTTGACATATTGACTCGCAAAATTTGGGAATCTTCACTGTATGGTCCCCATACTTGGGTCATTAAGGTTTGATAAGTGACTACTTTACCAATCTGCTCAAATAAACATTTAAGTAATCGATATTCATTTTTTGTTAAATGGATTTCTTGGTCATTTTTATAAACCAACTGCTTATCAAAATCGATTTTCAATGCATTATTTACTACGATCAACGTCTGTTCTTCTTTGGTTTTCTTATGGCGTAAAGCTGTTCTTATACGAGCTAGAAGTTCGTTAGTCCCGAAAGGTTTGGTGACGTAATCATCTGCTCCTAAATCAAGGGCGGCTACTTTTTCATTTTCGTCCTTTCGTGCAGAGATTACCACGATCGGAAGATCCATCCGTTTCCTCAATATTTTCAAGAGATCCATTCCATCAATATCAGGTAAACCTAGATCAAGTAAAATGACATCAAATGTTTCTGCCTGTAAAGCAGTTAAAGCTTCCATCCCATTTGCTGCTACCGTTAATCTATATTGTTCTCGCTCAAAAACCACTTCCATGAAGTCGGTAATATTGGGATCATCTTCAATCAATAAGATCATCTTATTCATAAAAAACTCCTTACTTTAAATAGATTCGGACAATCGTTTCCCCATTATCGGCAATCATCTCCATTTGTCCGTTATGAGCACGAATGATCGTGTTGACAATACTTAAACCAATTCCCAATCCGTTTTTAGAATCAACAGGCACCTCATTTGGTTGAGTCAGATTATTTTGGATTTTTTGAAATTGTTCAATAGGAATCTCACCCTTATTTCTAATCTCAATCCTCGTTTCTTCTCCATTTTGGCTCACAGTCAATCGTACAGGTTGCTGTTTTTCACCGTGTCTCAAAGCATTCTCAATCAAATTGAACAAAGCTTGTTCAATTAAAATAGGATCTGCTTGGATGAATAGCATGTTTTCTGGTAATACGACATCTAATTGGCTATCTGGATACACTTTTTTCAAATGACTATACACAGCTTCGATAATTTCTTCAATCGGTTCCGCTGATTTATTCACTTTCATTGTATTCATATTGATCCGTGTAATCGATAATAAATTTTCCACCATCCGAATCAACCATTGGGACTCATCTTGAATATCTTGCAATAATTTTTGTTGGGTTTCTTTCGACACACTTTTTTCATTGTTTAACGTCTCCGCAATCCCTGAAATTGCCGTTAATGGTGTCCGCAAATCATGCGAGACCGCTCGGAGCAAATTGCTGCGGACTCTTTCTCGTTCATTCTCAAGTTCGATTTGCTCTTTCTCATTTTTCAATTGATTTTGTTCCAGAATCGTTGCCAGTTGTGTAATGAGCAACTTTAAATAGTTTAGTTGATCGTTTTGTAGGTCGTGGGAATGACTTCGTTCCATTCCTAAAACAGCTACGACTTTTCCATTAGTAAGGATCGGTAAATAGAATCCTTTTGCTCCTCCGAGGGTATCGGTTCCATTTCCTGCTTCCTGTTGGTTTTTTGCTGTCCAAACAGCTACTGCAATTTCTTCACTGATGTTAAGTCTTGATTTTTTCCGATCGACACGATGCACACTTTTCACTTGTCCTTCAGAATCAAAGAGAACCACTTCCCGATCTAACAAACGTGAAAGATACGTCGCAGTAATATCAAAAATTTGTTGTTGATCTTGTGCTAACACATATTGTTTATTCAATTCATAAAGAATTTCCATTTGATGCTCTTTTTCCATAGAATAAACTGCTTGTTTTTTTAACCGCACCATTAAGTTACTAATCATCAGAGCAACTAAAAACATGATCAAAAGAGTGAACGGATAGCCTTGTTTATAGACTGTCAATGAATAAAGCGGCTCAACAAAAAACCAATTGAACGATAGTACACTAAGGATTGATGCTAAAGCGCTCCAAAAATAACCGGAAGTCATCCGAGCGACTAATAAGACGAAAAAGAGATAGATCAACATCAGATTTTGATCACCGACGTTCAAATACTGCATCAACTCAGTAATTAAAGTGGCACAAAAAACAGCACCTAATGCATACCCTAGATCTTTCCCGCCGCCTTCAATGATTTTTCTTGTATGAAATAAAAAAGACGGTCTAGTTTCTTGAAATGGGATCAAATGGATCTCTGTATCATTCAATCGCTTCAGCAATCGGTTTTCAAACGATTCTAAAAATAATCGTTCATACCATGGTTGTCGTAGATTCTTTCCCATGATGATATCTGTGATACCAGTCATTTTAGCGTATTCAACGATCGTTTCAAAGCTTCCTTCTTCTTCCATACTGATCACTTCTCCACCAAGTTTGTCAGCAAGTGGTAAGTTTGTCGGCGTGTCTTCATGTGAACGAATCTGAATAACGACCCATTGCGCACCTAAGCCCTGCGCTAATCTTGCAGTCCAACGAATACACTTTTCTGCCATTTTAGGAAAATCGTCATTAACAATAGTCAACAACTTGCTTTGGATTCGATTGGTTTGACTACTAACTTGATTGATATGGTCGGAAGCTCTTTGGATCGCTAAACCTCTCAGATGATTCAACTTTTGTGGGGTAAAAAAATTTTTTAAGGCTCGTTTTGCATTTTCGTTGGTATAGATCTTTCCTTCTTCTAACCGTAAGATCAATTCTTCCGGCTCAACATCGATCACTTTCAAAGATGCTTGTTGAAAGAAAGTATCTGGCACGGTTTCTTTTACTTCCACACCTGTTACATTAACAACAACATCATTCAAACTTTCGATATGTTGCACATTAATCGTTGTAAAAACGTTGATTCCAGCATTCAGTAACTCTGCCACGTCTTGGTAACGTTTCTTATTTCTTGAACCATGCGCATTGGTGTGTGCTAATTCATCGATCAAAACTACTTCGGGCTTTCGCTTGATCAAGCGATCAATATCAGGTTCAAATAAAGTGATTGATTTGTAATTGATTTCTTTGGGTGGGATCTGAGGCATACCTTCGAGTAGTTGATTCGTTTCTGGTCGATCATGAGGCTCAATATAGCCAATCACGACATCTTTACCTAAGGCAAATAATTCTCTAGCTTCTAAGAGCATCGCATACGTTTTACCGACACCAGCCGCAAAACCAAAGAATACTCTTAGTTTGCCCTTCTTCCCTTGCTGTTTTTGCATAAAATCTTCTGATACACTCGATAACGACATCCTTTCCCCCTCCAACTTATCCTTTATGTAAGTCTGAGCCATTTTCTGATTGGCTAAAACCAATCAAGAAAATGGCTAGAACCGATTATGAATCAGACATCTGATCTAACGAAAGATTCAATTGTAATACATTAACGTATTTGCGGTCTGAAAACCAATCCTTATGGCTGTTTTTTTCTATTATAGCATAGATATCCGCTTCTTTAAGACCTCGCTCTTGAGCGATTTTTGACACTTGAAAATTGGCTGCTTCCACACTGATATCCGGGTCTACACCACTTGCCGAAGCAGTCACTAGATCCACCGGAACTTCTTTTTGCGCTGGGTTTTCTTGAAGTTGTTTTTTCGTTCTCTGTTCCACACGTGAAGCCTGTTCCTTGGATACCGGTGACAGTTGGCTAACTTTTTCATTCCGTCCAGAAAAATAGCGAGTTGATTCAAAAGGTTGCCCAATCAACTTCGAACCTATGACTTTCCCATCATTGGTAACTTGGCTACCATTAGCTTGTTCATTGAAAAATAGTTGACCGACCCCGGTAACTAGTAATGTATAACCCCCTCCAAAAACAAGTAAACTTAACAATAAAAAACGAATACTTCCCATAACTGTTTTTCGTATCACTTTTCTCCTTTACAAAATCACGAATGATAAAATGACATCAATCAGTTTGATAAAAATAAATGGTGCAATGACCCCTCCTAATCCGTAGACAAGTAGATTATGTCTTAGGATTTGACTAGCTGGTTTTTCCTGGTAAGCAACACCTTTCAGCGCTAACGGGATCAATGCCACAATCACCACCGCGTTATAAATGACCGCAGATAAAATAGCTGTTAAAGGCGTACTAAGTCCCATGATGTTCAATTGATCTAGTTGTGGATAGATGCTATAGAACAAGACTGGGATCACCGCAAAATATTTAGCAACATCATTGGCAATACTAAAGGTCGTTAACGCTCCACGAGTCATCAATAGTTGTTTGCCGATTTGAACTACTTGCAGGAGCTTCGTAGGGCTTGAATCTAAGTCGATCATGTTCCCTGCTTCTTTGGCAGCCTGGGTTCCTGTATTCATTGCCATCGCTACATCAGCTTGTGCTAATGCCGGAGCATCATTCGTTCCATCACCCGTCATTGCTACAAGGTGACCTTTTTCTTGGTACTCACGGATTAATTCCATTTTGTTTTCTGGTGTTGCTTCTGCCAAAAAGTCATCAACGCCCGCTTCTGCTGCAATCGCTGCCGCCGTCATGGGATTATCCCCTGTGATCATGATCGTTTTGATCCCCATTTTCCGCATATCCGCAAATTTTTCTTTCACACCATTTTTTACAATGTCTTTGAGATAAACGACACCTAAAACTTGGTAATTTTTGACAACTACTAATGGGGTTCCCCCTGCACGTGCGATTTGAGCCACTAATTGATCGCATTCTTCAGGATAGGTATGTCCATTTGCTTCCACGTATTTTTTCATAGTGTCAGCCGCGCCTTTACGAATTTCGTCCCCGCGATAATCGATCCCGCTCATTCTTGTTTTGGCACTAAAATCAATAAATTTCACCTCAGATTGCTGAAATTCACGTTCCCGTAGATTGAATCGTTCTTTGGCTAAAATCACAATGCTTCTGCCTTCTGCTGTTTCATCTGCCAAAGAGGAAAGTTGGGCAGCATCCGCCAGTTCTCGTTCACTCACTTGATGAACTGGTAAAAATTCACTTGCACGTCGATTGCCCAGCGTAATCGTTCCTGTTTTATCCAATAATAAGACATCGACGTCTCCTGCCGCTTCGATTGCTCGACCACTCATGGCAATGACATTTTCTTTTGTCAATCGACTCATACCAGCAATACCGATCGAAGAGATCAACGCACCAATTGTCGTGGGTGCTAAACAAATCAATAACGCAATCACAATGATTAAAGAAAGCGGGCTACCTTTTCCTGCTAGCAGACTACTAAAGTGAGTAAACGGGATCAGCGTAATCGAAACTGTTAAGAAAATGATCGTCAAAGTGATCAAAAAGATTTGCAGCCCGATTTCATTGGGTGTTTTTTTTCGTTGGGTGCCTTCCACCATCGCAATCATTTTATCTAAAAATGATTGCCCGTTTTCGGAAGTGACCCGTATCACTAAATAATCAGAGACGACTGTCGTTCCTCCTGTCACAGCGCTTCGATCCCCTCCGGATTCCCGAATGACTGGTGCTGATTCTCCAGTAATGGCACTTTCATCGACGGAGGCAGCCCCTTCAATAACGTCCCCGTCTGCTGGGATTTGTTCACCTGCCTGGACATAAACCAGATCGCCTTTTTTCAAATCAGAAGAACGGATCTCAATAAAGTTTTTTTCTTGCACATCTTCTAAACGGGTGATCTTATAGGTCATTACTTCTTTCTTCGCTTGCTTCAAACTATCCGCTTGTGCCTTCCCACGACCTTCAGCAACGGCTTCAGCAAAATTGGCAAATAATAGAGTCAACCATAAGAAAACCGTAATCGCAAGACTAAACCATAACGGTACATCCATCGGGTAAAAACACAAAATGGTTGTCAAAATCGCGCCTAAATAGACAACAAACATGACTGGGTTTCTTAATTGCTGTCGTGGGTCCAACTTCTTGAACGATTGACCCACAGCCCATAAATAGATTTTTTTCATTTTTCTCACTCACTTTACTGTAAAATACTCAGCAATTGGTCCTAAGGCTAATGCTGGTAAGAAACTCAAGGCGCCGATCACTAAAATGACGATAATCAACATCGTAACAAACGTTGGACTGACGGTTGATAATGTCCCTGGACTCAACGCTGCTTTTTTCTTATTCCCCATGTTTTCTGCTAGGAATAAAATCGCAACGATCGGTAGATATCTGGAAAGCAGCATCAAGAAACTGCCTAAATAGTTAATAAACGGCGTATCTGCTAATAGACCGCCAAATGAACTCCCATTATTATTCGCTAAGGAAGTTGCACCATATAATAATTCACTAAATCCATGAGGACCTTCATTAGTTAACCAAGTGAAGACTTCACTGTGGCTGATCAAGGCCATAGCTCCAAAGAGGGTCAACATTAAAGGAGTCAAAATAACTAAACTAGCCATCTTGATGTCAAACGCTTCAATTTTTTTCCCTAAATATTCGGGCGTACGACCAACTAATAAACCAGCAATAAAAACGGCTAACAAAAGAAAAGCAAGCATGCCGTATAGTCCACTACCAATCCCACCAAAAATAATCTCTCCTAATTGCATCAAAAAGAGTGGGATCGCTCCACCTAAGGGCGTAAAACTATCTAACATCGCATTGACCGAACCATTAGAAGCAGCAGTCGTGCTGACAGCCCATAAACTTGACCATCCTACACCGAAACGAACTTCTTTTCCTTCCATGTTGGCCGAACCTAACACTTGAATAAAGTTTGGTCCATAATATTCACTAACTGCTACCCCGATAAACGCTAATAGAACAAAAGTGGTTGCAACGATCAAGATCGTCCGTCCTTGTTTCCATTCTTTTACCCAAAAACCTAGTGTAAAAATCAATGCAGCAGGAATGAGCAAAATGGCAATATTTTCCAAAAAATTCGCTAAAATCGTTGGATTCTCAAAAGGATAAGCTGAATTTGCTCCAAAAAAACCACCACCGTTCGTTCCTAACTGCTTGATAGCTACTTGGCTTGCTACTGGTCCTAGATACAACCACAAATCTTTTCCTTCTAATCCTTGATAAGCTAGCCCTGATTGAAACGTTTGGATCGTTCCTTGAGAGATCAATAAGATGGCTAAAACGATGGAAAGCGGCAATAAGATATAGACTAGACCTCTGGTTAAATCTTGCCAAAAATTCCCTAGTCGTTTATTTTTCACTTGAGTCAAACCTCTTAATAAGGCAATCAAAACTGCTAAACCAACACCTGCAGATACAAAATTTTGAACTGTTAAGCCAAACATTTGCGAAAAATTCGATAAGGTAGTTTCCCCAGCATAGGCTTGCCAATTAGTATTCGTTACAAAGCTAACTGCCGTATTGAGGGCTAATGGGAAAGAAAGATTTTTAACTGTATTTCCTCCCGGCAACCATTCTTGTGTCATTAACAGACCAATCAGTAAAATGAGCGAAAAAAGGCTTAATGACAATACACTAAAAATGTAGCGTTTCGCCGTCATTTCTTTCTGACTTACTGGTCCGATTATTTTATAAAATAGTTTTTCAACGGGTTGCAAAAATCGTACACCTTTAGGTATGTTATTTTGCATGATTTGTTTAATATACCACCCAAGAGGTAACGCTAGAATTAGTAACACAAATAAAAAAAACAATCCTTGATAAATGATACTACTCATAACTCTTCCCCCTTAAATAAAAACCAGAAAAGATAAATCATTAATAAAGCACTAATCAAACCAAATATAATCATCATTTTTCCTCTCTCCTTTATGATTTGATCATACAAAAAAAGATATAAAGATAGTGTGAAACTTTAAATCGTTTCTTTACACTATCTTTATATCTCTTGATTATTTATTCTTGTCTATTTTTCTCCATTATAAAAATAGAAGAAGCGTTTCAAAAAATGTTCATTCAGTAAAGTTGCCCGCTATGTTTATACCCTCCGAACAAATGGTATTCATAGCCTTTTTTATAACGCTACTGGTGTTGCAGTTTCTTTCAGCACTTGGTTGAGTTGTTGGATTTTTTTACTTCCTTCTTCGTTCATCCACGTCATCGCCGCTTCTTTTCCGTGTTTGACAAAAGTTTCTACCCCAGCACTCCACGTTGCCCGACCACAAAGAACCCCATTGAAGGTCGATCCTGCTGTCTTGGCAAAACGTAGTGTTTCATAAAATAATTCTGCTTCGACACCGGCACTTAAAAAGATATAAGGCAAATGGGTAGCAGCAGCTTGTTCCTGGAAAAATTTCGCTGCTTCTTCTTTCGTATGTACGAAATCCGTTTGACCATATCCTTCTACATAGTGCATGTTGACAGGAACTTCCACTTTCAAGACATCGACATTGAATCGCTCTTCAGAAAACTTCTCCATCATTTTTATGACTTTGCCAGGTTTTTTCATCGCATATTCTTTTGATTGACTATCAGAAATGTTTTGATCATATGAAACTAATTCTAAAAAGAATGGTAAATTTTCTGCCTGTCATTCTGAGCCGATCCGTTCAATAAATACCTGTTTTCGCTCATTGATTTCGTCACTTTCATCAACATCATAATAAATTAAGAATTTACAAGCATCTGCACCTGCCTCTTTTAGATTCTTAACTGAACAAGTAGGTAAAAGATCAGGAAGTCTTCCAGGCACGGTACTATCATATCCCGTTTTTTCATAGGCAAGAAGTAAGCCAGCTTCTTGCGCTTTCGCTTTCGCTGCAGGCAAGCCATACTCTGGGTCTAACAAAATCGCTGACGCATCTTTTGTTAGTTGCGAAGACACGATCATCTTAAATTCTTCCAGCTCTTTCGCACTTGCTTCTTCTCCTTTTGCTTTGGTAAGCATTTTACGTAATGCACCTCGTTGATCAATTGCTAAAGCGGCAAAGATTTGTTCTTTATTCCAGAGTTTTTTTTAATGTTTCATTTTTCCATCCATTGCTTCTATGTCACGCTCCTTTTTAGTCTTCGTATTCGCCCATTTCCCATTTTTTAAGAAATTTTGCAAAAAATTCCGGCTTCTCTTGCGAAGCATTTGTGCTTTCACACTGGTTGATTTTTTCGATCAACTGTTTGTTTTTATCTGTTTCTTGATATTCTGCCTGAATAAAGGCTTCGATGACATCACAAATCAAAAATTCTCCTGTGATTCTGGCGCCAAAACCAATGACGTTCGCATTTAGTTGCTCTTTTGCATAGATGGCACTGGTCATATCACGAACCAACGCACCTCTTACTCCAGGTACTTTATTGACTGCATTGGTAATCCCGACACCTGTTCCACATAAACATACGCCTAAATCAACTTCTTTTTTAACTACTGCTTCTCCAATTTTTTTCCCATATATCGGGTAATGTGTGCGGGTAAAATCATAGGTCCCTACATCCAATACTTCATGCCCTTTTGATTTCAAAAAATCCGCAACTGCTATTTTTGTATCTGTTACGATGTGGTCACATCCAATTGCTATTCTCATTATCTGCTCCTTTCTTAACCCATTTCATTTAACATATCTACACGAATCTGATGACGACCACCACTATAAGATGCGGTCAAAAATCCCTTAACGATATTTAACGCAAGCTCTTTACCAACAATCGCTGCGCCTAAGGTAATGTTTCCTTTGCCTAATTGAAAAGTCGTTTCTTTTTTATAGATATTAGGTATCCTTTTATTTTCTCCGCGTACATAGTGAATACCGCTCAATTGGCTAAATTCTTTGATGATCCATGCCATTTGCACCTCATCTGTTGCTTCACAAATAATTGAACTTGGGATCATTGTCATCAACGCTAAATCTTCCCCTAGTTCATTGACGCGTTCCTTTCCATTTCGATTAGAAGCGAAATATTCCCCAAAAATATTGATGGTATTTCCACCGTATCCTTCGGAAATAAATAATTGATCAAAAATTTTTCGAATCGCATGAGAATCAAAAAGATGAATAAAAGGTTGGTAGCCAGCTAAACTTAACCCCGCTGCAATACCTACCATGTTCTCTTCATCCACAGGCATGTTGAGATATCTCTTTGGGTGTTCATTTTTTAAATCAACCCAATTACTAAATGATTCAAACTTATTTTCTAACGCAACGATATTGTGGTTTTTTTTCATTAATTCATTTAATGTATCAACTATGCAAGTACGAAGTTCTTTCCTTACAGATAACGAGTTACTTAACTGAACCATTTAGCTCATCCTTTCAAGCTTTTCTTGTAATTTCAAAATCGTTTTTTCTATCTCTTGATGGAATGTTTTAGGAATTTTTTTACTTGAATCCTCATGATCGTCCATTGTTAAGTCTGATAGCACTCGCTCTGGATAACTTTCTAAAACAATACAGAAGGCTTGTGTCGTCCTCATTTTATACTCTTCAATCGCCTCATTGATTGCTTTGATATTTGTCCCATCAACGAGCAACGTATAAAACCCAGCCTTCTCTGCTTTTCTTTTCAATAGATAAGATTTCTCATACCTTTTGCTTAACTGTTCTCGTTTTCTATAACCACTATCAATAATTACCAAGCAATGATCTAATTTAAAATGAGCAATACACTGAAATACTTGCCAGCAACGTTCATCTTTTAATTCGTCTTCATCCATCACTAAATAAACATCATTTTCCTTATTTGCTATTTTTAATCCCATCGCAAGACCTGCAGCTATTGCAACACCGTTATTTAAGTCCCCGATTGTCACATCGATTCCAGGAGTCTTTGAACGATCTAACTTTTTAGGGAGTCTGTCCCCTTGATGACTCATCGTCCATAGCCACTTCTTATCAAAATACCCTAGATTAGATAAAGTACTATATAATTCCAATACCGCATG
Source organism: Enterococcus sp. C53 (assembly GCF_040887425.1). Classification (NCBI taxonomy): domain Bacteria; kingdom Bacillati; phylum Bacillota; class Bacilli; order Lactobacillales; family Enterococcaceae; genus Enterococcus; species Enterococcus sp. C53. Next base: position 18,749 of record NZ_JBFOFT010000013.1, on the reverse strand, counting down.
ACTTTTAGCTAAAACTAATTGATCACGATTTCCCCAATCTGGTTTTTTCGGGTCAATCTTCATCTGTTTGCCGTATAAAACAGCTAACAATTTGATCATAGAAAAAGAACAATCCATTGATTCTTCTCCTCTTTGTTTAACACTTATCAAAATATCTAGTTGAATGTTTAATGCTAATTTTTCCAATTGAGTCACTTGTTTATGATCAATAGCCATAACGATTCCTCCTATAAATGAATTAGAGAATAATTCATGATGCCATACAGATTTTTCACATGATATGTATACTTGCTCTTTTATGATCTGATAAAAATAAGATGATACTCCTTAATCTACAACCTCACTGGACACTTCCCTCCTTTTGAACTGAGTGTACAGCCATTTTATGTCATCTTATGTCCCCTTTTCCTTCCCTACCCCTTCATATATAACATAAGTACACATCTCATAATATATTCAGTATATTCATTTATAAAATAAAAAAATAGAAAATATTTAATAAGATAAATTTGTTATAATAAAAACAAAAAGTCTGTTATCATAAAAAAATATTACAACAAAAAGATTACATTATCAATATTAAGAATAAATATACATATAATAAACGAGATACACCTCACTATTAAAAATGTTATTTTAAAATAACGACAAAAAATTTTTATCTTATTCCATTACCAAACTACCTCACTGAAACCGGAGTAAATTGTTTTGTTAAAATTGAAGAAAATTCGTGAAAGATCGTGCCTAGAACAGAAAAAATAAGCCTGACTTTGACGTAATGAATCAAAATCAGACTTACTTTCTTTTTAGGTTAATGATTGTTTCAGACCTTTCATTTTACAAAAGAATACGCTACGCTCTCAACTACTATCCCAGTTACTAATCAATGTGTAATAGTTAAACAATTCGTGCACAATACTGAAAATGGCTTCTGGTTTTTTGAACAAAGCGATGAGCTATTTATAGCCAGTAGATCTATGGGAACAAATAAACGAACACCAAGCGTTTTTTGTGTTTCTCTTGAGGTCGTGAAAAGAGTGTTTTGACCTGAGTGCTCACCAAGTAAAAACTGCGACGAGTAATCGCAGGAGCATTAAGGATGAAAATCTCGAAACAGCTCCTCATTTTTGAGATTTTTTGACTTATCGCCGAAGGTCAGCTCTTTGAACACCGTTTAGCAAGAGGCTGTGAAAGAAGCGTTTAGCTCCGAGCGAATAAGCGATGATTTTTTTAAATAGCTCCTCATATTTTAGAAAATCATCGCTTATTGTTGAGGAGTTGCTTCTTGAACGCCGTTTAGCAAGAGGCTGTGAAAAGAGCGTCTTGACCTAAGCGTTAAGGATGAAAATCTCGAAACAGCTCCCCATGTTTTGAGATTTTTTGACTTATCGCCGAAGGTCAGCTCTTTGAACACCGTTTATTCGTTTTTAGAGATACTAGAAGATACTGAGAGAACTTTTGTCCCAGTCCCGATGCTTATTTGAACAATCCCATTGAATGAATAACTCTATGATTTCTAGATAAAAGATTTTCAAACAAAAATACAAGTTTTTTCACTCATTTTTTGCTATACCAATCGATCAATATCATACTCAAACCCATTTTGATTGCTTAACTGTTTGTAGAACTCACCACTTTTCTTGATCGTCCGTTTTTGGGTTGGCAGATCAAGAGAAATTAGTCCATAACGGTTCTTATATGCATTGATCCAGGACCAGCAGTCAATAAAGGTCCAAAGATGATACCCTTTGATATTACAGCCGTCATCGATTGCTTTCCAAAGATAAGCGAGGTGATCTTGGATATATTCGATCCGGTAATTATCAATCACTTGCCCACTTTCATCCATAAAACGTTCCTCATCTGCTACGCCCATCCCATTTTCAGAGATAAAGGATTCGATATTCCCATAGTTTTCTTTGATATCCATGCATAAATCATGGATACCTTTTTCATAAATTTCCCAACCACGATATTCATTCATCCGACGTCCCGGCATCACATGATTCTCAAAAAACCAATCCGGTAAGAACGGACCATCTTGATTGATTGCAGTTAAACGAGCCTTCACACGACGTGGTTCATAATAGTTCAATCCTAAGATTTGTGCCGTGTTCTCTTTGATACAACGCAGGTCTTCCTCGGTATAATCCGTTGGCAATTGATCATATTCACGTAAAAGGTTAATTAATTTTTCTGGATAAACACCCTTGACCATTGGATCTAAAAAGCTGCGAACATAAAAAAGATCCGCAATTTCAGCTGCCTTCACATCAGCGGGGGTTTGACTCCTTGGAAACGTCGGGCTTAAATTCAAGATAACACCTATTTTACTGTTCAAATTCAACTCTTTGTGTGCTGCAATTGCTTTCGCGTGAGCCAAAATAGTAAAGTGAGCCGCTTGCGCTCCTCGTTTGAAATCAATCAAATTTGGATAATGGAAGTCTTCCAGATATGACCCTAAGATCGGCCCCAACGGTTCATTGAAAGTGAACCAGTGATAGACGAGATCGCCAAACTCCTTGAAACAAGTAACTGCAAATTGCACATATGCATCGACAACTTCCCGTGATTCCCAACCGCCTTTATCCTGTTGGGCTGCTGGCATATCAAAATGATAAAGATTGGCGAATACTTTAATACCATTGTTATTCATCTCAGTAAATAAATCCCGATAAAATTCAACCGCTTTTGGATTTACCTCCCCTACTCCATCATCTGGGAACATCCGCGCCCAAGAGATCGAGACCCGAAAGGAATTATGTCCGGTTTGCTTCATCAGTTGAACGTCTTCTTTATAATGATGAATGTGATCTGTCGTAATTTCTGAACTAATCCTTTGATAAAAACGGTATGGTTGTTCTTTGTACCAACGTTCCCAAACCGTTTCGGCTTTTCCAGTTTCACCACGACCTTCTGCTTGCTCAGCTGACCAAGCAGAACCCCACCAAAAGTTTTCTGGAAATGTTAATTGTTGTTTGTTCATTGTATCCTCCTAAAATGACATTCTCTTGAGTACTACTCCATCATAACACCGTTTCCAATAAATTGGAATATTTTTTTATTAAAAAATATATACTTTTTATAAATGTTAATTGTTTTACCCTTTAAAGATTGCTAAAATTAAAGAAAGGTATATAATTATTTATATCTTTACGTGGTAACTATAGGAGGGAAAAAATGAAGAAGAATGCGAAATATATGGAAGTTTATTCTGATGTAAAAAAGAAAATTGAAAACGGTACTTACGCAATCGGTGAAAAATTACCAACTGGTTCCGAATTGGCAAAACAATATCATACGAGTAAATTGACAGTAAAAAAAGGATTAGACATGTTAGTTTCTGAAGGAGTTTTACATAGTCGAAGTGGATTTGGAACCGAAGTTTTGCGCAAACCGATCCATAATTCGAAAGTTTTCGGTCCAAGCGAAGGTTTTATGAGCGTAGTTGGCGAAGAACATGTAGACTCTGAAATTCATATGTTTTCAATTGAATTACCGTCAAAAAAAATAGCAGAGCGATTACAGATTAACGACAAGGAATACATTTATAATATTGTTCGCAGTCGTTTTGTCGATCAACAACCCTATTCATTGGAACAAACTTTTATGCCGCTATCAATTATTCCTGGTTTGGAACCTAAACACTTGAAAAAATCGGTTTATTCCTATATTCGCAATGAACTGCAGTTAGAGATCAATGCTTCTCACGTTTGGATGAAGGGCGTACTGGCAACCGAGTTTGATGCAAATATATTAGGAATTGATGCCGGAGACTTTATGATCGAAGTTGAAAAAAGTGTTTCTTTGGCAAACGGGACTCCTTTTGAATACTCCATTACAAGGCATTTGTATCAAGATTTTGTTTTTGAAGCCGTTTTTGTTGAAAAATGATTGAAAGAGCTGAGGAAATCAGCTCTTTTTTTTGCCCTTTTTCATTAAAGTATATAATTTTAAAAAAAGTTATTTACTTTTATCAAATTCCGTTCTATTATTGAACTACGGTAAGTGCTTACAAATAAAAAACAAGGAGAATATACCATGAAGAAAACAAATAAGAAGGAACAGGTGTTTGAACGATTTGGTATGATCGCATCGAAGCTAGGAAATCAAATTCATATGCGTACATTACGCGATGCATTTGCAACATTCATGCCATTTATGATGTTAGCTGGATTCGTGACTTTGATTAATTACGTTATCTTAGAACCAACTGGTTTTATGGGTAAAATTGTTAAACCCGAAACATTAATGAAAGTTCAAGAAATTGGCATGTCGATCGCCAATGGAACATTGAGTATTACGACGCTATTAGTTGTAGCTGCAGTTTCTTATCATATGTGTGTTAGCAGACATTATACAAATCATATCGCAGCGGTTTTAGTTTCGATCTCAACTTTCATCGTTTTAACACCAATGAAAATGATGTTCACTCCGGAAAATGCAAAAAAAGCGATTGAAGTAACCGGAGTTATTCCAGGTTCCCATACAGGTGCATCAGGAATGTTTGTCGGAATCTTTGTTGGATTAGTAGCTACTGAGCTATTCATTAAATTATCTACAAATGAAAAATTGCAAATCAAACTATCTGGAAATATTCCGCCCGCAGTGTTGAAGTCATTCAATGTATTGATCCCGATTATGATTACTGTTACTGGTTTTGCGATTCTATCTTTCGCTGTCAATCAGTTATTCAACATGGACGTAAATGGCGTGATCACTAAAGCGATCACGGGACCTTTAAGTCACATCACAACTGGTTTACCTGGCTTTATCTTAATCACATCAATCGCCAATTTATTCTTTGGTTTTGGAATTCATCAAGCTGTAATTTCAGGTTCTTTACTTGATCCGTTCTTACTACAAAACATGCAAGAAAATATGGCAGCTTATGCAAACCATGAACACATCCCACATATTATCAACATGGCTTTCAAGGATACTTTTGCTGTTATGGGTGGTTCAGGAAATACGATCGCCTTATTGATTGCGATTTTCATCTTCAGTCGTCGAAAAGATTATAAAGACTTTGCTAAACTATCGGTAACACCAGCGATGTTTAATATCAGTGAGCCGATCATCTTTGGATTACCGATCGTATTTAACTTGAGTCTAATTATTCCGTTTGTGTTAGCACCAATCTTCTCGTTAGTAACTGCCTACTTTGCGACTGCAGCCGGCTTAATCAATCATGTGGTAGTTCAGATACCGTGGACCACACCACCAGTTATTTCAGGATTCCTTGCGACAGGTGGAGATTGGCGAGCAGCAGTACTGCAAGTTCTAATCATTGCGGTTAGCGTATTTATCTATCTACCATTCCTACGCATTGATGAACACGTAACGGCAAAAATGGCTCAAAAGGAAGCTGAAATCACTAATCAATAATTGACACCTCCGCTCCTAAAAAAGTAGACTTTCTCGTTTAGTAAATATGTAAAAAAAGTCCTCAATTCTCTTAACAACCGACCTTTGGGATCATCGTTGCATTTTGAATAAGTTAAAATTATGAGACTGATGAATCAGAACAGATTCTTCAGTCTCATTTTCAGTTAACTTGCCAATGACAAAACGATTGTTAGTAAAAACATTCAAAAAAAGTTCTTATTATTCAAGAACTGTCGCAATTTATATTTTTAGACACTCTCTAGCAGGATTTTTTTCTGATCTCTTTAATACGCATAGCGTTTGCGTGTAGTACATATAAACTTGATAAGCTGATTACGTTCACCTACCAGATCTGTCGCCCCTTTGGTATGAATAGGACTGTCATCGTGTCATCTGATTGACGTATATTTAAGATATACCAAAGTGACTCGACTTTTTGCTCCTTGTTTGCCACTCTTGCAAATCTATAATGTCAAACAATCTAGACTTACTGCTTATAAAAATAATCAAAAAAAGAACCCTTGAAATTCAAGGGTTCTTCCACTATCAGATAACGATAGATTAACGACGGATTTCTTTGATACGAGCAGCTTTTCCGTGTAATGCACGTAAGTAGTACAATTTTGCACGACGTACTTTACCGTAGCGAACGACTTCGATCTTTGCAACACGTGGTGTATGCAATGGGAATGTACGTTCAACGCCTACTCCGTTAGAAACTTTACGTACTGTATAAGTTTCGCTGATTCCAGCTCCGCGGCGTTTGATTACAACACCTTCAAATAACTGGATACGTTCACGTGTACCTTCGACAACTTTCGCATGAACACGTACAGTGTCACCAGGGCGGAAAGCTGGGATGTCAGAACGTAATTGTTCTTTTGTTAATTCTTCGATTAATGGATTCATTGATCTTTTCTCCTTATTCCAAACATTCTTATGAGTTTTCCCTCACAGCGGAACATCGTAATAGTTAAGTGCTTTTGCACTCACCATAAGATACTATCATACTATCAATTTAGTGTAAAGAGTCATATTGATATTTCTTATTCTATTTCGTCTGATTCTTCTTTTTTGACTTCTTCTAACAATTTCAGCATTTGTGGAGTCATTGATAATTGTTCCAATAAGTCAGGTCGGCGTTGATAGGTTCTTCTTAAGGATTCTTTCAGTTGCCATTCTTCAATCAATTTATGGTTTCCATTTGTTAAAACTTCTGGGACTTTCATCCCGTTAAATTCTGCTGGCCGTGTATATTGAGGATGTTCCAATAATCCCGTTGAATAAGAATCTGTTTGAGCGGATGTTTGATTTCCTAAAACATCCGGTAGTAAGCGGACTGTTGCATCAATCATCACCATTGCGCCAAGTTCGCCACCAGTCAAGACATAATCACCTAAAGAGACTTCATCCGTAACTAGCGAACGGATTCGTTCATCATAGCCTTCGTAATGTCCACAAATAAATACTAAATGTTCTTCATTCGAAAATTCTTCCGCCATCGCTTGATCAAATCGTTTACCAGCTGGATCCAATAAAATCACACGTTTTTTTGTTTCAGGATTTGCTTGTTCAATAGCTTTGATATTGTCATAGATAGGTTGGACTTTTAACAACATCCCTGCCCCGCCACCATATGGATAATCATCGACCGTTTGGTGTTTATTATCGGAATAGTCTCTAAAATTAGAAACATTGATCTCTAACAATCCTTTATTGACCGCTTTACCGATGATCGATTCACCCATTGGTCCTTCAATCATTCGTGGGAAGAGTGTTAAGACATCAATTTTCATCATCGATCAATCCTTCTGGAATCTCGACGTAAATGACCCCATTTTCTAAATCAACTGTTTTAACCACTGAGTCAATATAAGGAAGCAAAACATCTTTTTTCTTTGGTCGTTGGACTACCCAAACATCGTTAGCACCTGGTGAAAGAATTTCTTTGATTTTACCTAGTTCATTCCCATTTTCCTCAACGACCTTTGCTCCAATGATCTCATGATAATAAAATTCATTTTCTGGCAACTCAATCGTTTCTTCTTTTGAAACTTTTAAAATACCATCTCGATATTTTTCAACATCATTGATTGAAGGATGCCCTTCAAAACTTAACAAGTCAAAATTTTTATGTTTACGATGACTTTTGACGGTTAATTCAATTGGCGCTTTCTTCTCTTGAAACAAGGTAAGTACAGCACCTTTTTTATATCGTTCTTCTGGAAAATCTGTGGTAGAAATGACGCGCACTTCTCCTTTGATCCCTTGAGTATTTACGATTTTTCCAACATTTAAATATTCAGTCAACTTGTATCCCCTTTTCCTTTTCACACATGTTTCAACCAAACAATGGTTTTTAAATGGCTGAACGTGTTTTTGACGTATCTGCCTTATTTTAGCATGTGTGCATATGCAATTCTACTTTCTTTTCGCTTTTCTATATCATTTTCCAATCATTTATTGGTTCATAGAAACAGCCATTTTCAATGCGGAAAGAGTATCTTTGTGGGTAACAGTATAAACATTTTTAGGCTCTTGCCAGCTTACTTGTGTAGCTTGTTGGGAAGAATCATTCATTTCAACCGTAATTTTTCCGTACTTCTCAGGAGCAGGCAAACTTGCTTTTTCTAAGTAAGCAACGATTTCTTTGGCTAACGGTACAGGATCTTGTCCTTCAATATTACTTGCCCGGACACGAATACTCCAATTTCCTTCTTGCCATTCTAGAATACTAGATCCCGCTGCTCCTTGTTGATAGCCAGTAATATTGTAGCCCAAATCGACTTGTCGGCCGTTTGTATCAACCGTAACTGGTTGCAAGGCATCAATTGCTTCTTGACTAGAAGCAAAGCCATACTGGTAAAGATAAGAAGCCATCGGGGTTTCTTGATTTAACTCTTTGGCATTTAAGACATAGGCTTTGGGTAGGTCATAGTATAAGATTGAAAAGCCCTGTTTGGTTTCGGCAGCAGCGATGTTTAATTTCCCTGTTGTAATCGGTATCTCTTGTGGCATCGGTGTTGTTGGGTATTTTTCTTTCAGTTCTTCAAATGCGGTTTGTGCTTGTTTATTCTGTGTAGATGTTTCTGTTTTTGTAGTCGCCGTTTCCGTTGTATTTCCAGACATCTCAGAGCTTTCACTCTTTTTGGTTGTTGATTGAGTATCTGTTTCTTTGGAACTACTATGACTCGTTGAATGAGTCTCTGGTGTCGCCGTATCAGTTGTTTCAGTAGAATTATTTGTTCCTTGACAGGCACTTAAAAGTAAAAGAGCTGGTATCAATAATGCAACTTTTTTCATAGGTATCTACTCCTTTCTATACTTTAAGGATACGCTTTCTATAATCATTTGCCAAGTAGTCCCCTCAAAAAGAAAAAAGCTGTCTCGTCAAGACGAAACAGCTTTTTTTATTCCTTATGATCGATAATATTTAAACGCACTTTTTTCGGTGCATTTGTTCGTACCCCGTAAACGATCGTACGAATTGCTTTCGCAACACGCCCTTGTTTACCGATGATACGACCAATATCTTCAGGAGCCACAGTTAGGTTATATTCATAGAAGTCTTTTGACTCAGTGACTTCTAACTGGACTTGTTCAGGATAAGTGACTAACGGACGAACGATTGTTAAGACTAATTCGCTTAAATCTTTCATATCCGATCACCTTATTTCTTTGAGAATTTAGCTTCGTGGTGTTTTTGCATAACGCCTTCTCTTGAAAGGATGTTACGTACAGTATCAGAAGGTTGCGCACCTTTAGATAACCAGTTAAGAACTAAATCTTCTTTTAAAACTACTTCTGCAGGGTCTTTCAAAGGATTGTAAGTACCTACAGTTTCGATGAAACGTCCATCACGAGGAGAACGTGAATCAGCTACGACGATACGGTAAAAAGGACTCTTTTTAGAACCCATACGTTTTAAACGGATTTTAACTGCCATTATATATTTCCACCTCCATTGTTTTATTCACAAGTTGTAGTGTAACAGTTTTTTTTTACCCTGTAAAGCTTTTTTTCTTTACAGCTAATAAAAAATTTTTTCAACTCTCTTTTTTATTGAAAAAAAGAATTCCTGTCACTAAAAAGGCAGCAATCATCAAACCTGTTACCACTAAAGAAAAAGAATAGTTACTCGAATCAATCCTTTCCCCTAATGCGTTCGAAACTGTCGTTAAATAAAAAGGAGAATACTCAGCAACTTTTGTAAACATAGATAACAGATAACAGCCAGCCACACAAATCCCTCCACAAGCTAGCACAAAATAGCCAGAAGAAATAAAGGAGGACAACCATAGAAATAAAGTATATAACCACACACCCCATAAATAATAATAAAAACTTCTTGTCCCTAATTGAACAACCAGCTCATTATCCCAATAAATAGCAGTATAAAAGTAAGTAATGAAGGAGCAACCCCAAAAACCAACTGCCCAAAAAAACTGTCCCATGATCCATTTAGTAAAATAAATTTTCCAGCGAACCATTCCTTTGGTTAAAAGATTAATCAATGTTCCTTTTTGATATTCATTCGTCAATGTCGAGCTAAACAATAACAAAAACAATAAAAGAAACATAGGCATGTTTTTATAAAATTGTCCCCAAGAAGTCAGCGCATCTACATTGACTTCCCCGATTTTCATACCAGATGCTGCTAAATTTTCTGACATCGATTGAACGATGTAGGGTGTTAATTTGGCTATCAGTGGATTCATGATCCCAAAAATGATCGTTAATGAAAGCAACAGTAATAATCTACCTGTACGCCAATTTTCCTTCCATTCTTTTTTTGAAAATGCGAGTAATTGCTTCATTTGTCCACCACTTCCATAAAAATTTGTTCTAAGGAAGGTTCTAAACGATGAATCGATTGAATCGGTAATTTGTGATCAACAATTAAAGATAGTGCACGAAGTAAGTCTTCGTTAGTTCTGCCAGGATAAATAAGGGTTTCATTTTTCATGATTGCTCCCGGCAAAAGCGATAAAAATTCTTGAGAATGTTTCACAGTTGGAAATTGGATTTCAAATCCTTCATTTTTAGGATGGGTTTTCAATTCTGCTACCGTGCCTGATAAAACGATTTCTCCTTTATTTAAGAAAGCCACTTCATCACAAATTTGTTCCACGTCTGATAGAATATGTGTGGAAAAAAGGATCGTTGTTTGCTCTTTGACACGTAATAAGATATCCAAAATTTCTTTACGCCCCAATGGATCCAACGCCGAAGTCGGCTCATCACAAATAAACAGTTTTGGTTCGTTCAGTAACCCTTGGGCAATCCCCAAACGTTGCTTCATCCCTCTTGAAAAAGTCCTAATCCTTTTTTTCTCGTGAGCCAATCCGACTAACGCTAATAACTCTTGCGTTTTTTGTTGGATTTTATGTTTAGGCATCTCGGTGATTTCCCCGCATAATTGCAAATACTCTTCGGCGGTAAGGTAGTCATAAAACATCGGAATATCTGGCAAATAGCCGATCCAGCGATTCGTTTTTGTTTGACCATAGTGAACCGTTTCATCATTAACCTTGATTGTTCCAGCATCTTTTTTTAGCAACCCCAAAATCAATTTCATCGTTGTCGTTTTCCCTGCACCATTTTTTCCAATAAACCCAAAGATCGTCTTTTCCTTGACGGTAAGGGAAAGATGGTTCAACACTTTTTTTTCACCAAAAGATTTTGATACATCGATTAGTTCAAGGATCGCCATTATGCCTCCTCCTTACCGAACACGAAATACAAGATTGGACCAACAAATTGAAATCCTATGAGAATTACGATGATCCAGAGTGTTCGACTGCCAAATCGATAATGCATATGAGTCAAAATATGATAAAGGGCATAAAAAAATAACCCAAGTTGTATGATCACTAACGGGATCAAAAATGGTAAAAACTCGTTAATATGCATTTGTTCCACCTACCAATTTCATCTTTTTATTTGATGCTGCGTTACCCAAAGTCATGCGATGATGTGTACCGATGTTTCAATGAGAAACATTCTTTATCAAAAGTTCATGTACTACACTCTTTTCTAAAAAAATCACACAAACTCCTTCAGACAAGACTTCTATTCACTAATTATAGAAGATCCATGTCAAGTGAAGCAAATATATATATGCAATAACTACTATAAGTAGTCGAAAAAAGTAGTTAAGTTAGTCACTATGTTCCTCAAGTGTTTTTATTTGCTGAGTTTACTTATTTTTTGTAAGATAAATATAGAAAGTTTGAAGGAGGAATTGTTTTATGACTAAAAAAATTGGATTTTTTGTAGGTAGTTTGCGTAAGGATTCGTACAATAGAAAAGTAGCAGAGGCTTTCGCTAACATGCTACCTGAAGGATATGAAGGTGTTTTTATAAAGATCGATGATCTGCCTTTTTATAACGAAGATCTTGAAACTCCAGAGAATGCTCCTGTTGAATGGAGTCGTTTCCGTGATGAGGTCAAGGAATTAGCAGGTGTTGTTTTTGTTTCTCCAGAATACAATCGTTCGGTTCCTGCTGTACTTAAAAATGCACTAGATGTAGGCTCTCGCCCTTACGGTCAAAGCGCATGGGACGGCAAACCTGGGTTAGTTGTCACTGCTTCCCCTGGCGGTATCGGTGGATTTGGCGCGAACCATCACCTACGTCAATCACTTGTATTCTTAAATGTTCCTACCTTACAACAACCTGAAGCTTATATTGGTAATATTGCAAACTTAGTTGATGAAGAAGGTCATATTGTGGAAGGAACACTCAGCTTCTTCCAAACGATTCTAGATGCTTATCTTGATTTTTTAAATAAATTAACTAAGTAAAAATTAGCTTTGATAAGCGATGGGTCGAATCAAATAGATCATATATGAAGGAAACAATCGAAAAAAGGTTGTGACCTGTCTAGCTCTGAAAAACAAGCCGAAGAATCCGAAAATAGCTTCTCCTATTTTTGGAATTCTTCGGCTTGTTTTCAATACATGAATAAGACCACGAAAAAAGCGATAAGCTCCGAGCGGATCAGAAAGGATTTGTTAAAATCGCTCCTCATGCTTTGAAAAATTTTCATTTCTCTTTATGTTCTTTTTTCCGAGACTTCTCTTCCCTTTTACTAAACCAGTATTATCCACGATTACTTACATAATGCAATTCAATGAACTCTCCAAAATAATTAGTATCAACTAGTTTCAATCGTTCTTCGTATGCGCCTTCTTGAAACAATCGAATACCTTCTCCTAAAAGCACAGGTGCGATTTGGATCCACCATTCATCGATCAAATGATTTTCGATCAAAGGTTTCAACAAATTCCCACCACCAACGACCCAGACTGTTTGGTTAGAATGTTCTTTTATGTTTTTCACGAATGAAACAGGATCTTCATGAACAACTGTTGCATCATTTAATACCAATTCTTTGTTAGTAGAAAATACAAAATTCTTTTTTTCAGGATACAGATGGTCAGTTGCTAACAATTTTTTGGCTTCCTGATAAGTTTTTCTTCCCATAATCGTTTGATCAATTGTTTGATAAAAAGCCTCGTAAGTTGTTTTTTCTCCAGTTGGTGTGTCAAATAGCCATTGTAAACTATCCTCTTTTGTTGCTAAGTAGCCATCTAAACTAATGGCTCCATAAAAGACGATTTTCCCCATCATGTTCACTCTCCTTTTCCCATCTGGCTGACTTCTTGTTTGCGAAAGCAATGATCTAAATGGTCATTGACAATTCCCACAGCTTCTAAAAAAGCATATATGGTTGTGCTTCCGATGAATTTAAAACCGCGTTGTTTTAGATCTTTAGCGATTTGATCAGATAACGGGCTCGTTGTTGGTACCTCATTTTGTTCTTTATACGAGTGATTGATCACTTGATGATCCGAAAATGACCACAAATAATCCGCAAAACTACCAAATTCATGTTGGATTTTTTGGACACCCTGAGCATTGGCTACCGCTGCTTCAATTTTACGACGGTTACGAATGATCCCTTTATTTTCCATCAACTCATTGATTTTTGCTTCTGTATATTCGGCTACTTTACCGATCGAAAAAAAGTCATAAGCTTCATCAAAGGAGGCACTTTTATTCAAAATCGTTTGCCAGCTTAATCCCGCTTGATTGATATCTAACATCAATTTACGAAAAAGTAATTGATCATCATATTCTGGAACACCCCAAACTGTGTCATGATAATGTTTCATACTTGCTGTTTGCTCACCCCAAGGACATCTTCGTTTCATTCTCTTCACCTCTTAGCTTTATTGTACCATTCCTTTGTTTCTCTATCTAAAAAGAGGAACGCTATGGCAGGTAGTTTTTGAATTGGACTTATCTATTATTATGCAAAAAAAGAATCGCAAAGCCAGCAGAAGCTAACTCAACGATTCTTTCGATGGATGAAACGGTAAACAAAATTCTACTATTATAATAGAAGTACGATAGACGTACGATAGACGCTTTATTTCCGTTTTTTCTTTTTCTTTTTGTTTTTCTTGATCATGCGATTCATCGCCATTTTTCCAAGTTTTCCTTTGACACCTGTGCCAAACATTTGGTCCATTCCAGGAATATTCATATCTCCCTTAGACATTTGTTGCATCATTTTGCGTGATTCTTTAAATTGCTTAATCATGCGGTTAACTTCAACCACACTGTTACCAGAACCTGCGGCAATCCTTCTGCGACGACTTGGATTTAATAAATCAGGGTTTTCTCTTTCTGCAGGTGTCATTGAGTAAACCATTGCTTTTTTACGTTCGACATCTTTAGGATCTACTTTGACATTTTCAATCCCTGGTACTTGGTTCATCCCAGGAATCATTTTGATCAGATCCTCTAACGGTCCCATCCCCATCACTTGATCCAACTGTTCAATGAAATCATTGAAATCAAATGAATTTTCCCGCATTTTTTTCGCTAATTCTTCTGCTTTTTTCTCGTCATAGTCTTGTTGCGCTTTTTCGATCAACGTCAACATATCGCCCATACCAAGAATACGGCTTGCCATACGGTCTGGATGGAAAACTTCAAGATCTGTTAATTTTTCCCCTGACCCGATGAATTTGATTGGTGCGCCAGTCACAGAACGGATCGAAAGTGCTGCACCACCACGTGTATCACCATCTAATTTAGTAATAACTACCCCAGTGATCCCTAGTTGTTGGTTAAAACTATCTGCCACATTGACAGCATCTTGACCGGTCATCGCATCGACAACCAACAAGATTTCATTTGGTTGTGTTAATTCTTTGATTTGTTTCAATTCATCCATCAGGGTTTCATCGATATGCAGACGCCCCGCCGTATCGATCAGAACATAATCATTTTTCTTTTCTTTTGCTAATTCCATCCCTTGACGAACGATCTCAACTGGACTAACATCTGTTCCCATATCAAAAACAGGGACATCTAATTGTTGCCCTAGAACTTTCAATTGATCGATCGCAGCTGGACGATACACGTCACCTGCGATTAGTAAAGGACGTGCATTTTCATTTTTCTTTAAATAGTTGGCTAGTTTACCAGTAAACGTCGTCTTACCTGCCCCTTGCAAACCTGCCATCATGATGACTGTTGGAATTTTTGGTGATTTATTCAATTCAACAGTTTCTGCCCCTAAAGTGATCGTCAATTCTTCATCAACGATCTTAACGATTTGTTGTGCAGGTGTTAAACTTTCTAATACTTCTACACCAATCGCCCGTTCTCGAACACGCTTTGTAAAGTCTTTTACTACTTGTAAGTTTACATCGGCTTCTAGTAATGCAAGGCGGATCTCCCGCATCATTTCTTTGACGTCAGCTTCTGAAACTTTCCCTTTTTTTCTTAACTTGCTCATTGCCTGTTGAAGGCGCTCAGTTAAATTTTCAAATGCCATGATTTCTTCATTCCTTTATTCTTCAATTTCTTGGATCTGTTTCACATAATCAAGGAGAACTTCATCTTTAGGATAAGTTTCCTTTACATAAGTTTTCATTTTTTCTAATAACTGTTCCCGAACAATATAATTAGAGAAAAGATGGAGTTTCTTTTCATAATCTTCTAAAATCTTACTGGTTCGTTTGATATTATCGTATACTGCTTGGCGACTTACTTCATACTCTTCTGCTATTTCTCCTAATGAAAAATCGTCTGCATAATACAACTCCATATAATTCATCTGTTTTTCGGTTAAAAGCGTAGAATAAAATTCAAAAAGTGCGTTCATTCGGTTCGTTTTCTCGATTTCCATTCTGTTCACCTCGCAATTTCAACCATTCTTCATCAGAGAGTACGGTCATCTTTTGTTGGATAAAATAAGCAGTTGCTACACCAGTTCCAGACTTCAAGGTTCCTGAAAAACTCCCATCATAAATAAGAGAGGAACCACAAGAAGGACTTTTCGCTTTTAATATCACTAAATCTATTTCTTGCTCTTTTAATTTTTGATAAGCATGGATTGCCCCTTCTTGGTAGGCTTTTGTGACGTCTTCACCATTTGTAGTGATCACTTTTGCCTGACCATTCCAAACGTCAAATCCATCGCCACCAACGATTTCTGCTGGGGCTCTAGGAGTTGAAAGACCGCCCATTACTTCAGGACAAACCATGATCGCTTTACCTTCAGCGACCAGTTTCTTTAATTCCGGCACAGCTTTTTCTTGTCCATCATACCGACATAAGACACCGCCTAAACAAGCGCTAATTCCGATCAATTGCCACTCACTCCTTTATCCAACAAAGTGCCTTCCTATTATACCATTTATTTAGTTGGTAAAATAGTCCTTCTACTGGATTCTATGCTAAAATAAGAAATGTCTATTCATGACACTTAATTAAAAAAACCAGGCATTAGTTGATAGCTGTTTTTAAATAAACAAAAAGAATGAACGCAAGAAAAGGGAGAAGTTATGAAAAAAGTATTAGTGGTAGATGATGAACCTTCAATCGTCACATTGTTGACATTCAATCTGGAAAAAGAAGGGTATCAAGTAACAAGTGCTTTAGACGGACAAAAAGGACTGGAATTAGCACTGGAAGAACCTTTTGATTTTATGATTTTAGATGTGATGCTGCCTTCTATAGATGGTATGGCAATCACCCAAAAGTTAAGACAAGAAAAAATTGATACTCCAATTTTAATGCTAACAGCCAAAGATGACCAGGTCGATCGGATCATCGGTTTGGAAATTGGTGCTGATGATTATTTAACAAAGCCTTTCAGCCCTAGAGAAGTACTTGCTCGAATGAAAGCTATTTTTCGCCGCATCGAACCACGCCATGTCCAACAAGAAGAAGCAGAACCTGCTTACCTAACGATTGGACAGATCAAAGCAGATTTAACGAATTTCCAAGTAACCGTAGAGGAACGACCGATCGAATTAACGCCAAAAGAATTTGAACTGCTCGTTTATTTTATGAAACGAAAAGATCGTGTAATTGATCGTGATACGCTGCTAAATCGCATCTGGAATTTTGATTTTGCAGGTCAAAGTCGAATCGTTGATGTCCATGTCAGTCACTTAAGAGAAAAAATCGAAAGAGACCCTAAACATCCAAAATATTTAGTGACAGTTCGCGGTTTTGGCTATAAATTTCAGGAACCAAAACGATGAATTGGAAAAAAATTTCTGAGCGTGTCTTCTTTTTCATTCTCTTAGTGGGACTCTTTTTCGGTGGCTGGCAAATGATTTCTCAATATTTCAAACAACAAATCATCGAGCAACAAGAAAGCTATCTTTCAAAAAAAGGGCAATTGCTGATCCAGCAATTGACTATTGATGATTTATCTTCGAAGCATAATCAATCAGTTTTAACAGACTTTGTTCATCAATCAAATGAACGACTAACCTTATTAGCTCCAAATGGTACAATCCTATTCGATACGACCGATCACTCACTACGAGGGCAGCGAAATACTCGTCCAGAAATCAAAGCAGTCCTTGATGGCGGCTCACTAGGTACTTCTTTAAGAATGAGCAGTACGTTAAAGGAAGAACTATTATATGTAGCACTACCGATCAAGAAGAATGGGCAGTTGGAAGCCATTATTCGAATCGCAGAACCAACAAACGGCTTTTTGCCAAGAACAGAAAATTTTCGTCGTTGGGTCTTTTTCTTCTTTTTGGTTTTCTTCGTTGTTTTGTCCAGTATGAGCTATTATTTGGTTTATCAACGTAACCGTCCCTTGAAAACCGTGCTGCCCGTCTTAAAGAAAATGGTCAAAAACCCTGATAAAACCGAGACCATCATGCAAACTTCTGATCAATGGGAAGAACTTTACCAAACGATCAATGCTTTGAGTGAACAAATGAGTAAAGTCTATCGTGCCTATACGACCACTGAAGAACAATTGTATACTCTATTGAATGAATTAATGATTGGTGTCTTTTTGATCGATTCAGAGTCACATCTGCGGCTATTGAATCCAAAAATGCAGGCACATTTAGGGGTACATGATTATCAGCCTAATCAACGGTATACTGAGATCATTCAAGAGCCAAAATTAATCCAATTGATTCACCAAGTTACGCCAAATGAACCATTGATCCATCAAGAAATTACTATTTCAGAGGGACAACAAACATTAGACATCAGCTTACGTTACTTCAATAGTTCTGAAGAGACTGGGCAGATTCTAGGCGTGGCTTATGATCTCACAAAAGTCAGACGATTAGAAAAACTGCAAAAAGACTTCGTAGGAAATGTTTCTCATGAACTTAAAACACCGGTTACTTCATTGATCGGATTTACTGAAACACTGCTGGATGGAGCCAAAGATGACCCAAAAATATTGAATGAGTTCCTATTGATCATGCAAAAAGATGCGATTCGTTTAGATAAGCTGATCCGAGAAATCATTCAGTTATCAAAAGATGAAGAAACGGCACACGAAACGCAAACCATCCATTTAGCAACTTACTTTGAACAAATCATTCAAAGTTACCAACCAATGATCGAAAAGAAACACTTAACCCTGGAAATGCAACAGAAAGAACAATCATTTACAACTCAAACTGAACTCTTATACCCGATCATCAAAAATCTGATCGAAAATGCAATCCAATATTCTAAAGAATCAGAGAAAATAATCATCCGTTACGAGGTTGACAACCAATTGACATTCTCCGTCCAAGACTTTGGTATTGGGATTGATCGTGAAGATCAAGAAAGGATCTTTGAGCGCTTCTATCGAGTGGATAAAGCACGTAGTCGACACTCAGGTGGTACTGGTCTAGGTCTGGCTATTGTGAAAGATTACGTCAATCTCTTGGGTGGTACGATCAAAGTGGAAAGTCATCCAGGAATGGGGTCGACTTTTACCGTCACCATCCCTCCAGCATGATCACCTTTAAATCTTCAAAAAATGAATGAACAAGTGAAATAGCGGAACAGAAAAAAAT
>NZ_JBFOFT010000012.1:0-74846 GCF_040887425.1 Enterococcus sp. C53 | reverse complement strand
CAAAATGAACAACGCCAGGTTGAAGAAATGAAAAAATTCGGTGCAGAGAGAATTTTCATCGAGAAACAATCGGGCGCAACGATTACTCATCGACCTGTTTTTCAAGAAGCATTGGATTTCGTCTGAGATCAAGATATATTTATTGTAGAAGCCATCGCTCGACTTGGAAGAAATTACGACGAGATCATTGCTTCAGTCAATTACCTAAAGAAGAAAAATGTGCAGCTGATCATCACCAGTTTACCAATCATGGCTGAAGCCATTGGTAATCCTCTCCTGGATAAGTTCATTAAAGATTTAATCATCCAAATTTTGGCCATGATTGCTGAACAAGAACGTACCGAATCTAAACGACGCCAGGCACAAGGCATTAAGATTGCGAAAGCGAACGGTGTTTATAAAGGACGTCCTAAGCTATACAGTGCCAATGCAAAAGATCCCCAACGTCGTCTTGTTTATAAAAACATCGTTGAGGATCTAAAAAAAGGTGTTGCGATCGCTAAGATTGCAAAAGACTACAATGTTACGAGACAAACCGTATATAGAATAAAAAAAGACAGCATGATCAATCACGAATAGTTGATCATGCTGCTGTTTCTATTTTATTTGCTTACTTTTTGAAAAACTGTTCTAACTTTCATCAATAACTCCTCAACTAAACTATCATGCGCTTTTTCCAAAAAAATACACTCTCTGGCTTCATAATCAATTGTCGTTAGTTGATCTAATAATACTTTTCCTGTTGTCTTCATTTCATATTCTGAGTTTATATTTACATATAGCGGATAGTTTCTAGTTGTACTAGAAATTGGAGCAACTGTAACAACGTTACTATAATCCGCAATAATATCATGACTTAAAACAATATAAGGTCTTTTACCTGTCTGTTCGTGTCCAGATCGAGGTGCTGTATTCAATAATAGAATATCGCCTTGTCTAGGTTTTCTCACCATTTTTCATTACCTACTGCTTCACCTAAATTTTGAATCGTCACATGATTTCTTTCATCAGTATAATTTTCAAATAACTGTTCAATTGTTAATTCATTTTCTATATTAGCCGCTTCGATAATTAGCCGCTTCTGACCGTTTACTTCTTCTTGTATTATCTTCACTTTGTCTTCTGTATGAATTCCAAGATATTCCATAATATACTTTGGCAATCTAAGGCCATTACTATTTCCCCATTTTTTTATAGGTAACATTTCCATAGTAGACACCTCTTTCTGTATATACATAGTATAACATACATAAGAAAAAACGTATATACTTAATTATCCTTTTCTATTAAATTAGATTAACATTCCATGAATCCATAAACTATGTTAACATTTATATGAAAATAGTCGAAAGGAAATCATAATATGTTTAAGAAAACAAAATCTTTAGAATCAGGTAAGAAAAAAATTGATCTAAAAATAATCTCTACTGGATACTTTAAAGATTTCATAGTTATTGATACAAAATGGAATAAAAAGGACATAGAAAATATTCTAAATAGTAGGAACAATTAAGTGCTATCACTTTTGTTTCTTCAAATGAAAAGTGACGTCACTTTTTGAGTGCTGGTACATCAAATCCTGCTTTTTCTTGCGCGATCAATAGATCTAACGCAATACACATAATCTTAGATTCACTTTTTCCGTACTTCTGCTTTAGTTGCTGCAATTCTTTTTGTCTCTTTTCATCTAATGTCACGGGTAACCGTTTATTTCCTATTGCAATTGGCATTGGTACTCTCTCCTTTCATCGAAATAGCCCTATGAAGAATATAGATGCAATCACCTTGAATAGTAGACTCACAAGGGCTAATACAAATCGCCAAAAGATCAAACAAAACACCAATATTGCCAAAAATATTGCGAGGTTCAAATGTACAGCTGCACCATGACGCATAAGTATCTCGCCAACAAACAGTACGAACAATAGAGGAATGATTTTATTCATATGGATCTCCTTCTTTCTCTTAGGTTATCGGGCTTTGCCCGCTTATTTCGCACCACCTAAGCGGTGGGGGCGGTTGGAGCGATTGGTGCGAAATAAGAACCATTCCCTTAATTTCAAGGTTTTTTGTTCTTATTTCACACATTCTCACTTTTCGGTATAAATGTTTATTGACCTTTTTTCCTTTCAAATCGTTGATATGACATTCGTTTACGGTCAAGTTCATTTTGGATTTCTTCTGTATCGTCGTAAGTGTAGGTGTCTAAAAAAACAGTTAAAGTCGTGTACCAGTCGTCGCCTGGGTTTTCTACTTCTTCTACATATTCCCTCAAAAATGCTTCGGGTACAGCGAGTTCATAATCCATTCCCATTAACACGATAGATTCCGTCCCACACGTCAAAAATCTAGTAAATACAAGGTAATAATCGTCTACCGTCGCATCTTTGCTGTTTAGCTCTTCCATTAATTCCATGCTCTCAAAAATTGAATAATATTCTGATTCTGAGTAATAGTGTTTCCTGCAAATCGTGTAGCTGACAAAGTTTTCGACCAGTTCACTCCTTTCTAGGTAAACATTCATGATATATTTTTCTGTTTCTAGTCGTAGAAGCTCCACTCCTTTTTTTAATGTGTCAGGACGACGTTTATACACGTCTAAACGATTATGGCTGACTGTAATCTTCGTTTGACTCGTTTCACTTTCCAAATACAACTGTTCTTCCACTCTTTAAATAAAGTACTTCATTTCTTCCATACAACTAAAGTCTTTTTGAATCCGTCTGATTACTTCATTCAAGTGTTCTTTATTTGTTAAAAATTGCGAAACATCTTCTGTTGTTAGCTGATAAACCACCTTATTCATTATCTTTCTCCTCCGATTGAATCGTATAAAATGCACCATTTTTTTCGATACTTTCAAAAGTATCTAGCCAGTCGCTAGCCATTGCTTTAGCTTTCTTAATTTGTGCGAATTTTGCATAAGTCAGTTCTAAGGCTTGATATTCGGAATGTTTGATAGTGCTTGGTTTGACACCTACTTCCAAGCATAGTAAGGCTTGGAAAAACCATTTTCCATTCTGTTTTTTCAGTTCTTCCAGTGTTCGATAGTACGTCGCAATGAGATTCATTTCGACACTTGATTCAATCATTTCTTCCACTGCGACTGACAATTTTTCCTTGTAATGTTTTTTAGGTACACGTGTTTCATGGTATAGGAACGTCATATCCTCCATTTTTTGTGCCATTTTATCCAAAGGTAATTTGACAAATTCGTCATAGTAATTTTGAGCCATATTTTTTTCTCCTTTTTAGTTCTCTAATTTGGTTAACCAATATTCGTTTTCATAAGTTTCCAAGTTTTCTTGATAATGCAGTTCATATCCTGCAATCTTCACTAGGTCTTCAAATAGCATAGTCGGTGCATCCTCTACTAAAGGGGTTTCTATCGTCCAGTACCGCGGAATAAGTAAAGCTTCTGCTACTTTTTCAGAAATGACTTCTTTGTCCACCAAAATTTGAACGACTTCTTTTACAGTCAATAATTTATGTTGTGTTTTCATCAGCGTTTCTTTCCTTTCTCATCAATCAAAATATAATCGCCATAAGACAGGGTGTATTTTTTTCCGCATGTTGGACATTGATACAAACGATAGCTTTTGATACATTTCGCTCTTTGTCCACAATCGCATTCGACAGTATGTGGTGCATGATAGTTTGGGAATGATTCGCTGAAGGGAACACCCCAATAATCAAATTTCTTTCGCATGATTGATTCTGCCTCCTCTTAGGAAAGGGTTTACTTCCTTTCGTTAGTTCTTTCTTTATTGATTTATTGGCCAGAATGAATCAACGAAAAGCGACAAGGACAAGGGCGCGCAGCGTGCCATTTACCCTTGTCCTTGTCGCTTTTTGGTGATAAAAGGCAACTTGTTGCCGGTCTGGCAAATCAATAAAGAGATAACGAACAGGAACGAACCTTTTGGTGAGAGGAAGTTTTTTCTATTTTGTCTTGCTTTGCAAGACCCTTTATCTTAGTGAACGTGCAACGTTCACTTCCTTTCTTCTCGAACGGCGGTGGCGGTTGGAGTGAGAGAGGTTTTTCAATTGAGAAGGCCGCTCGCGCCTTCCTAAAAAGGCCTTTTCATTTTTCTTGTTTCTATGTAAAACAAAAAGAGCTGCAGTCCTACATTAGGATTGCAACTCTTCTTTTTTTATATGCCCATCGATCGCGTAAAATGATCGGAATTTCTAACATACATGCTAGCAATAACTAGCTGATTTCGTTTATTGAAGTGACCTGTGACGGCAATATTGTATTTTCCATCATCCATAATTAGCAATTTATCGATAATTTCAATATCTGCAACTACACAATTAATCGATTCATGAATCGTTTGTAAAGTAAAGCGAACCAATAACGGTTGCGTTTTTATTACTCGGATTTTATCAAGCAAACCAACATATTTGTTCATCACAATCACCTCGCTAAAATTATAGCAAAAATCCAATCATTTGGATATTTCAATTATGCTATAATAGTCTTGCTGTCTGCTACCCCGGCCTAATCTGGCAAGGGGAGGAGGTTATAGGTTTGAAAATTCTTTTTGATTTTGTTTTTGCAATCATGGCAGAAGTAGCCGCGCACTATATCTGCAAATGGCTTGATTGTAAATTTGCCAAGAAAGACAGTAAGCCTACCCGTTAATTCTTATAATAGAAACGTAAAAGAAAACCACTAGCCCGCCAGCTAGTGGTTTTTGGTTATAGATTGAAAATTCTTTTTGTTGACTAAATTATAACATAAACCGTAGCAAATGCAACCAATAGAAAATGCTACTTAAAACGGTAGATCATCATCGCTAATATCGATTGATTGTCCACCAAATGGATTCTGTGAAGCGTTCAATCCATTGTTGTTAGGCGTCGCTGTATCCCGTTGTTCAAAAGTGGTGGCGCTTGGACTCGTGGACGATTGATCAGCGTGCGCACGGCTCTCTGTCGCTGCTTTGCTTTCTAATAGTTGGAAGTTATCAGCTACAACTTCTGTCACATACACACGTTGTCCTTGCTGGTTGTCATAAGTCCGTGTTTGAATCCGTCCGACAACGCCGATCAAGCTGCCTTTTTTAGCTAATGTCGCCATCGTTTCTGCTGGTTTGCGCCAAATCACGCAATTGATAAAATCAGCTTCTCGATTGCCGTTTTGATTCGTGAAATTACGATTAACGGCTAGGGTAAAAGTAGCCACTGCTGTGCCACTTGCGGTATAACGTAAATCTGGATCTTTGGTTAACCGTCCTACTAAAGTTACATTATTGATCATTTTTATCTCTCCATTTCTCTGTTCATCTGTTGGTGTCTTTGATAAGCTATTTTTCGCTCTTTTTCTTCGACGTGAATCACTTTTTCCATCAAATTACTAATCGAATCCATTGTCTCTTCGTACGTGATCGACGCAGCATAAGGATTGCTTTTTTGATATTTCTTCCAGGTATCTTTTAGCTCATGACTATTTTTCAGTACATCCATATCCTTTTCGTAATAAATCTTTAACGGATCAGTTTTTCCTCGACGTGTAAATGTATTTCTCACACTATCTTTCAAGGTCTTCTCATCGATCTTTTCCATTTTAGGAATAGTATAGAGATCATAAAAATCTTTTCCTCTCGAATTATCTGTTAAAAAATCAAAGGTTGCACTTAATTTTTCGGCAATAATTTGTTCTGTAGGATAAGATTCCAAAGGAATCGTTCGATCTTCAAACATCAATTTATGACTGTGAGTGATCGTTGCAGGATAGATCGAGTCACCTGTAGTCACATCTACCTTAAAATCTGGCCGCATATTTTCCAAATGTGCCAGCACACGTAAGCTAAATCCTGGATAGTAATCGGCTTCTCTCGTTTCTTTCATTCCTTGAATCTCAAATTGAATGCCTTCTTTCGTCGGCGTTGAAAAAATATCGTTTAGAACCGTTGTTAATGTTTCTTTGGTTACTTTCATTTCCCGTAAAGTCGTATCAATGTCTTTGGTTGTACGATTTTCAATGCCATACTTTGAGCCAATTAAGAAGCCGCCTTTTAACACAAAATTTTCACGATAAGGAGACTCTGAGATTTTTTCCAAGAATTTTTCCATCATAAAATGTCTTAAAACAAGCTGCGGATCAACTTCTTTTTCTCTAGAAATATTCTTCACTTTTGCTTTTAATTGCGTAGGTGTCATGTGTCTTCTCCTTTAATTTAAAGCCATAATATAAGAGCGCATCGTTTTATCTGTAGGCAAAATTCGTCGATACTCATTCAATTTTCTAAGATTTTTTCTGTCCGACTCCATGTAGTTTTTGATTGCTTTTACTTTGATTTCATCCTCAACGTTATACCAGGGATTCCAAATGTCACACAAGGTTCTTTCTGGATCATAAGCTATAACAGGATTCCCATAGCGACTCTTTATTTCGATCTTGCCTAATTCATACCATTCCGCTTTTGAATAGTGTAACTCAACCGCGAATTCCTTCAATCCCTTTTCAGAAACGTGATAACCGTAAGGTACGGTTAGATCGATCTGTCTAGGGATCATATCCGTTAAATCATATAAATCCAACGCGGTGATATGCGAAATAATGCCGCGTTCATATTTTTTTTGCGCTATAAACAATTCATCAGGAAATTGACCAGGTAAGGTGAAAAAGCCTGGATACTCTCGATCCAGCTCCCCTCGATCTACCATACGTTTGATCGTAACAGGAGAAATGCCCGCTTTTTTAGCATCCTTCAAAGCCAAAGTTCCATTAAATTCTTCTAGTAGCTTATATACCATTGCTTTTGTCATTTTCTCCCTCCTTTGTATACGCATAAACTTATAAATATAGTATAACATAAGTTTATGCGTATACAACAATCAGGAAGATTTTATCGATCTAATTCGATTTATTTTTGAATCCGTTGCTGGTTCTTTAATTGCTGCAGTCTTCGTTTGCTGGCACGCATTTTTTCCTGTTCTGAACGAATTTTAGCTTTTTGATTTTCGATTTCTTGTTGTTTGTGTGTTGTATTACGCATAAGATTAACCCTCCATTATTTTGTAGTGCGTCGTGTTCTTTTCTTGAAGTTCGTTTTTTTCTTTTCAGAAAATTCAAAGCCTGTAGTGAAGTCTTCTTTTAAAACAATCGTTGCTTCAAACGAACCCTTCTGACCTTTTAACCCTTTCACTGGTTGGCTTGTTCGGCTATTTTGAATAATATCCTTCAACTGTGTCGCTGTGAGTTTCTTTTTGGCAATCGTTGTCCATAATTTAAAATCACAGACTTCAGACGTACATGCTGCCACCTTTTGATAAAGTATGACTTCTTGTTCCTGACATTTTGGACAAATTCCTAAATGACGCGCGGCTTCTTGCTTTTCACTGGCTGCTTTCACTTCTTGTAACGTCGATCCAAAATCAGTGGATTGGATTTGCCCTGGTACGACTTCCAATAAGTGAGAGACAAATTTTTGGATATTAGCTAGAAAAGTGGTTTGTGTTCCTTTTCGTTCTCCAATCTTTAATAAGTAGCTTTCCCATTTGGCGGTCATTTCGGCGCTCGTAAGCAGCGGCTCTTTTTCCACGGCTTGGCAAAGCAAAATCCCTTTATTCGTCACCACGAGCTTATTTTTCTCTACCTTGATATATTCCTTTTGTTTCAAGATTTCAATAATATTTGCCCGTGTCGCTTCTGTACCGATTCCTTCTACTTCTTTCAATATGGATTGCGCTTCTTCACTATCCACGGTTTTCCCAGCTGTTTTCATCGCAGTGATCAACGTACCTTCGGTATAAGGTTGTGGTGGCTTGGTTTCTTTTTCAAGAACTTGTAGATCTACCGTCACCGTTTCTCCTTTTGTCACTTTAGGAAGTAGCGGTTCTTCTTCCTTTCCTTTTCTGTCGCTCTCTTTGCCAAACAGCTTTTTCCAACCTAGATCTACCGGCACTTTTCCAATTGCTTTTAACTGAAGCTGTTGAACTTGTGTCAAAATCGTAGTTTCTTCATAGGTGTATTTTTCCGCAAACATAGCCACCGTTGTTTTTAAAACTTGCTCGTAAATCGCTTGTTGTAAAGGTGTCAGACTTTCATACATCGCTTCTGTCATAACCGTTTTTGTAGGAATGATCGCGTAATGTTCTTGGACTTTCTTATTATTCACATACCGACTATTCGGTGTATGAATAGGAGTTGGAATTTCTTCAGCTCTCAAAAAATGCTTTATTCGTCTAAGTGATCTAACAAATACGCATACTCCCCTTCTGTAATATAAGGGGTATCTGTTCGTGGATAGCTTAGATATTTCCCTTCATACAACCCTTGCATGGCTACCAAAGTGTCTTTTGCACTAGCTTTCATGAGTTGATTCATCTTAGACTGAAGGCTGGATAGAGAAAAAAGACGTGGACTTACCACACTTTTTTTCTCGGTTTCGACTTCAAGAATCGTGCCTGTCTGTTTTCC
Source organism: Enterococcus sp. C53 (assembly GCF_040887425.1). Lineage (NCBI taxonomy): Bacteria > Bacillati > Bacillota > Bacilli > Lactobacillales > Enterococcaceae > Enterococcus > Enterococcus sp. C53. The sequence continues at coordinate 66,415 of NZ_JBFOFT010000012.1, read as the reverse complement.
TACTTGAACGCCCTTTTCTTTTAAATACGCTTCAAATGCTTCTTGCGTCGCTTGGGTTTCATTGGGATCAAGTTTCGCATTAAATGTACCGTTTTGAGCGGTTACTTGGGCTTTTCCTTCAAAATATGGTTCTTTTTGGAAGTTTCTAATTTTTTCCTGCAATTGATAAATCATGTAAAGCGTTGGGGTTTGGACTCTGCCTAAGGAAAAACTTCCTGGTATGCCTTTTTGCTGCAAGAGTAAACTATACAGTGGGCTACCATTCATCCCAATTAACCAATCGGCGATCTGACGTGCTTGTGCTTCTTCAAATTTTGGATAGGTATCTCCTGCGTCTCGTAACTGCTGGAATCCCTGATAAATGGCTTCTTTTTCTAAGGAATTGATCCAAAGTCTTTTAAAGGTTTTTCCTTGATCAGCGCCTGCTTGTTGAATGATCGTCCAAGCGATCAGTTCCCCTTCACGATCGCTATCTGTCGCAATAATAATGGTATCAGCCGATTGAAGTTGCTGTTTCACCACGTTGAATTGCTTTTTCTTATCTTTAGGAACATGATAGTGATAATGTGTAGGGAAAATAGGCAAATGTTCTAATGACCATTGTTTCCAATTTTCATCGTACATATCAGGAGAATCTAACTCGACTAAATGACCAAAACCATACGTGATCACAGTTTCACCAGGAAACAATCGATCTTGGATTTCAAAATACCCGTCTTTTCGGGTGACTTTAGAAAAGCTATCGGCATAGGCCTTCGCTTGTGACGGTTTTTCTGCTAAAATGACAGTTTTCATCGTGACGATCTCACACCCTTTCTTGTTGTCTGCCTTGTTGAAACAACATCGCACGTTTTTGCTTTCTGATTGCTTGTTGCTGGATCTCATGCTTCAATTGATCATTCCAATCTTTTTTCACTTCAGAAACAAATTCGTGTTCATGATTTTTATAACCTTCAAAATAGTGTTTGGCCTTCAATGAAAATTGAATTTGTTCATTAATTTTCCCTTTTCCACGATAAAAACGATCAAAATCGTATGTTCCATCAGATTTTTCACACGATTTTAGCTGCTGAGCTGCTTCTATACATTTTTCCTTTACAACAATAGATTGGGCTTTCTCTTTTGGCGCAAGTTTTTTGGCAAATACTCCCTGGATTTCACCGAACGATACGATTTGGTTAGTATCCGTTAGGTTGTTTTCGATTTTATGAATAGCCATGATTGCTTCAGGCGCAACTCTCATTTCTTTCCCTACTTCTTCATAGATTGTTTGATATTCTCTCGGTACTTGCCAATCGTTGGGAAGATTCGGTTCAAAATACACCGCTTTTCCTGTAAATGGATTCGACACACCAAGTCGGTGTACCTTATCCCAGAATACGTGTCCAGCTCGATCATTATCCACACAAATCTCAATCGATTCTGGAAATTCTTCTTTCGGCGCCAATTCTGTCACCGCTTCTCGAACATAGTGCCCCACTACTGCATCCTTCAGTCCATCCATAGAAACAAGCCACGTGTCTTTGATCGTCTCGGGATTTAAAGCAGCGTAACTAAGTAAATCAATGGGACTCTCAAAAAATTTCAGATTCTTAGGAGATCCAAGAAGAACATTAAACCCGTGATTAGGCGTAGGATTTATATCTATTCGTTTGTCAACACCCCGTTTTCCAAAACGTTCATAGTCTACGATAGTCCCTTGATAAGTTGCCCCTAATATTTGGTCTGTATGACGGTCTTTCCAGGGAAAAACGATCGCATAGTCTAAGCGATCATCTTGCACAATATAATTTTTTCGTTCATTGCGTGGCTTCATTTCCAGGATCAACCCTTGTTGTTCTCCGTAATCAATCAACCATTCAGGGAATTTTCGTTGTTCTTTTAAGTAACTTCGTCCTTTTTCTGTCAATGGTCGATAATCAATTGGGTGGTGCTTATATTCTTGTGTTTCAAAGTGAAGATTTTCCACCCGTTCCACCTTATTTTCGTCCTTTATAATATAATCTAGCGCTGCTTTAAAACGTTGCTTTGGGTTTTGAATAGAATCGTCAATAAAAAACAATTGAGTCAATTCAATAATATCCCCACCAATACCTTGACTGTTCCAATAAAATCGCTGTTTTCTTCGATCAAAAACAAAAGAATCATGGTCTTCTAAGCGATAGTCTCGTCCTTTATTGACTACAGCCATTCCATTGTTTCGAGCAAAATCCACTATATCGATCTGTTTACATCGATCAATAAGACTCATTTTTTTCTCTGTCATTTTCAAACCTCCCAAAAGAAAAAAGACTATCCATTTTTCAGATAGTCTTTCTTGCTTGTTTTATACTCGTTCTTTTTGTGACATTTGTTGTTCATAATAGATTTCATTTTTTCGTTTGGCCACTTCTGATACAGTTTCTAGTGAAAATCGGAATTGATTTCCTAGCGCAAATTCTTCTGAAGGTAAAGCCGTTTGGATCTCTTTCCCATAACTTTTCCCTTTTAGAATCACTTGATTATGCTGCGGATCTTCAATAAACGCCGCATCCTTCAAATGTAACGTTCGGCCTGTATCTTCTTCCAGGACTTTCCCGTCTTTCTTGTCGATCCAAAGTGAACCAACAGGCACAATATTCTTTTGTTCTGCCGTTTCTACAGTATTTTTATGCTCCTGCTTCACTTCTGCTGGTTGGATCTCTGGTTCTCTTTCTCTGTATTGATTGATTTCATTAGAAATGGTTTGAATGAATTCATTTGCGACACGGCTGACATCATTCATGATTTTCCCACGTTCCGCAGCTTCCTTATCATCCAACGTCTGACCATTCTTCGTCCATGCTGCAATATAAGGAATAGCTTTCTCCGACGTGTCCATTCCAAAATGTTTGCACACAATATAAGAAGTCATTTCTGCCTGCAATTCTTTAGTTGCGGTATCTAATTCTGAAAATTTGTGCATTCTTGCATGGGCTAATTCGTGAATACTTGTAGCTAAATGTTGCGTAGGAGTATTTCGAGTATTCATGACGATTTCTTCTTCACCAGTAAATTCGTTACGAACATACGCCCCACGTGCTTGTCCTAATTCTCTTTGATAGACTTCACTTTCTGTCATATCTCGAATTTGTATTCCAATATTGTTGGCTACCGCTTGAATCCCAGCTTGAAGTTCTGACTGTCCTTTTTTATCCAATTGAAAATCAAAGACACGGTTCGGAAAGATTTTCGGATAGTCTTCAGGTTTTAACTGTGTTTGTGTGATATCAAACACTTTTTCAATCGTGTAGTAAGGTTTTTTGATCACTTCGATTTGACCACTTTCAATTCGTTTTTTATCTTCTGGTGTAGCTTCTGTTTCTCGAACAAAGCCACGTCCTTTCTCATAAAATCCTTTGACCGTTTTTCTGACAAAGATCTTGTTCCCTTGTTCCCCTTTTTTGATATAGATTCCTTCTTTTTTCAACGTGGCACGACCTAAACAAGCCGTTGCACCTGGAAATTGTTCCTCAATCAATAATTGATTTCTAAAGGATCGTTCTGGAAAACGAGACATAAAGTTCAAAAGTTCTTTGACGTCTTCAGGAGAATGGGTATGCTTTTTCACCGCATCCAGTGCCTGTTGCGAAAGGGATTTAACTTCTTGTTTAATCTCTTCTGCCGTTCGTTTTTGATAGCCCTTTTGTTTTGTTTTTGTTTCTTTCGACTGCATTTGTTCTTTTGAAACAGGTTCATTTTTGACCGATTGTTTTTGTTCCTTCTCAGGTACTTGTTCGCACAATTTTGCTAACTCTAAATAGATGGGTTGATTACTGTTGACGCCATCCCCTAGATCCATTCGGATCTGATCGACTACTTCTCCGTTCTTCACTTCTTCAAAATAGAATTTATAATAACCTGCTTCTGCGGCGTATTGGTTATCCAACGTTTTGAGTTGATCGATCAATTCTAATGTTACGATCTCCCCACCATAACTTTTCAATCCTTTTTCTGGATCATTTTCGTTGAATTCTACTCGATAGAAATGATCGTTTTCTTTCTCCTTCAAAGAATCAGTTGGCGCAGCCTCTTCAAGTAATTCACGAACAGCTGCTTTTTCCTCTTCCGACGTGGCTTGGTATTTTTTTGATTCCTCAAATCCCCCGTTTTCATTCAGTTCTAAAGCAACTTTTCGATAGCCTTTCAAAAAATAAATGGTTGGATTTTTTTTCCATTGCGTCACTCGTCCGCTGTCAATAATTGCTTGTACTTCAGGAAGAAGATTTTCTTTTCCTTTTTCTGATCTTTCTTTCAGCTGTTCTAATGTTTCCAATTTCCGTTGGTATTTTCGGATCGTAGCGGCTGAAAAAGTCGATTCACCTTTTTCAAAGCGTTCGATTTCTTCTTTGATTCTTGGAATATTTTCGATTGTCATATCCAGGCCGCCGTACTTGTTATAGCCCATTTCCTTTAGCTCTTCTTGTCTTTCAAGTTTTTCTACCTGTTTTTCTTGTTGCTTGATCTCTTCTCTCAGACTTTGGACTTTATTTTCGATTCGTTCTTGCTGGTTAAACCATGAACGGCCATTCCTCTTGTCGTTCATTGGTTGACCGTTCGTCATTTTTTGGTGTTCAAACATCTTTTCGATTTGTTCATTTAATTCATTTTGCAATCGTACTAATTTTCTTTTGGATTTTCCCAAACAACTATTGTCTAGTGGTTCTTTTTCTTCTGCCATGTTCTTTCCTCCTAAACAAATGGATAATCTTCTGCTGCATCAACGAACGTCTTCGTAGTCAGATTTAACGTTAAAATATTGCCACTTTGATAAGCTTTTGCCGCTTTGTCTGTGACGACAAAAGCTCTGCCCGTTTGAATTTCTGTCACAAAAACGAGATTATCTCTGCTTTTTTCAACAACAACTCCAATCGTTGAATGAACCATTTCTGCTTCCTCCCTTCTCTTTCTTTTGATATAATGTAGTCGCAAATCGCACCATTCAATGAATTGGCGGAAAACAATTCATTGCAAAAAAGAGTCCTGGACAATTACGTTCAGGACTCTTTTTTTTCACTTAATAACTAACACTCTGTGAGTGAAATAGACTCTTTTATGCTTTTACATGGAAAGTTATTGATCCCCTCTTCATTCATTTCCCAAGTAGTATAATAAGGCGCTAACTTGCCTTCATATTCTTGAATAATAAAATATTTTTCACCGTTCACATGATTACAACAGTATACGCCAGTAGCTGGATACTCAACGACTAAAAATTGATCTGGGTCAAACCGTTCGATGCTCAACATTTCTCTTATCTGAAACAAATGCTCTTTTTCTAAGCAGTCGGGAAGTTGTTCGATTCGTTCTTCTTTTAGTGATCCTTCTATGACTTTCCACTGATTTAAATATCGTTTCATTGCTATTCCTCCTACTGTCTTTCTTGTTCCATTTGAATTCTTCGTTGTTGCTCTTCGTATGCTTTACTTGCGTGGTATTTTTCTTCATGGGCATTAATCGTTCGATTTAATTGACGCAAACTCCGTTGCGTGACAACTCTTTGTTGGAATTGTTTCCTTCGCTTCATGAATTCTTCGTAACTATACTTGTATTCATTTGTTGGCAACTGTTTAAGTGTTCGAAAGGATCGTTCATTGTAAATAGATTGCATCTGATCGACACCTTCTATTAATGGTTTTATTTGACTATCTTGTCTCTTCAGTTCTGTTAGGATGGCATTTCCTGTGCGCTTTTTTAAATCAAAGAGGGCGTTTTTTTCTGCATCCTTTGATTCTCTCTTGCTTTCCCCATAAAGACTTTTTGCTTCTTCTTTCAATGCTTTTGAAATCTGTATATATTCTTGGTATTCAGGTTCTTTTGTTAAAACATATTTGGTTAACTCATCGAGTTTCTCTCTTGTGTATGGTGAAAGTTTGGTTCGTTTTTCATCCCCGTAATTCCATTCCGAACGTTTGTCAGGTAGGGTTTTATATACTTCATTTAATAAGTTCATTGCGTGTCGATCGTAACGCGCTGGCTCTTTTACCACTTTTGTTAAGGTGTTACGCAAATCACTTTTCCGCGTCAATAAATTTCGTTTCTCCATACCAATCATTCGATCCTTTTCATAAGAAAAACGTTCTAACTCATGTACATAATTGGTCTTCATTGCGTCTAATGTTGCTTGTCTTCTCTTACCTTTCGGTACGATATAACTCACACCATTTTCAACCTCCGTGTAAGGTTTACGCGTATTTTCTTTTTCAACAACTGCAAAATGAATATGGATATGTTTGGTATTGCGGTGAATCGTTGCCATCCAGTAGCCTGTTTCGTTCAGTTGCTCTTTCTCGAATAATGTCTCCATCATTTTTCTTCCAGCTACTTTTAATCCTTCTTCATCTAAAGTATCTGTTTTGGGATCGTACAATCCTATTTTTTCAAGGTACGAATTATCATGAGAGACAACATCTTGATAAATGATTGAGCCTTTTTGTTGTCCTCTTTGGAAGATTTGCTTAATCTCCTTCAGATCACTTCCTTTCACTTCGTCTGAAGCCATAGAAAAAACTCCAGGAAGGTTTCCTGAAGCTTTTTTGTGTGGCTCTGTTTGATATTTTTTTATTGCTTGGTTCAAGCGTTGGTATTCTTTTTGTTCACTTTGCGTCAGTTCTTTCTTTTGTTCTAACGCATAGTGACGGGTCATATAAGAAAGATATTTGGTAAAATCTTGTTCCTCTAACTTGTCAAAGTTGATTCCATTTCCCATCAAAGATTGAGCTTCATTCGACGTTTCACTGAATTCTTTACCCGTCTTATTCTCCGAAAAAGTTTCTCCTTCAGGAATATAAAAATCCTCTAAAGCATTCTTGATTCGTTGCAGTTCCTGTTCTTCGTCGGGCGTGCGTCGTTCCTTTTCTTCCAGCGCTTTTTCTCTTGTCATATAATCAATGTATGTTGAAAAAGATTTTTTATTGGGCAAGGTAAATTGACAAGTGAGAATGACTGCAGGCGATTTATTCATCATGTTCCCCTTCTACTTTTTATCTTTTTAAAAACTTTGTTGGATCAAACGGGTCTACTCTGGCATGAACAGATTCATTTATTGATTTCTTGATTTTAGGAGAATACTTCTTCGTTTGATTCGCTTTTATTTTCCCTTCCACACGCTCTTTTGCTTCTTGATAGACAGTTGAATTTGTACCAATTAGTATTCCTGTATCTTTCAAATGAAGATCCGCAAACTCTGAAACCATTTCTGTTAAAATAGAAATTTCCTTTCCCATTGCGTTCAACTTTGCGTTCGTCATATTATTATTTTTTTCAATTTCTGGATCGTAATTCATACATAAAAATCGAATGGCTTCAGAATAGTTTTTTACCGTAGGCTGAGTTTCCATAATATTTTTTAAAACTTCATCGTGCGCTTCATAAAATGTAATATGCTTTTCTATCGCTTTAACCATAGAACATTATCTCCTTCCTAATGTGCGATTAATATTTCAATTAAGTTCTTGACCTCGTTCGTGTATGCTTCCAAAATTTTTGTATTATGCAGCTGAACATCTGTAAATTTTTCCAATAAACGATCAAATTGATCTTTCTTGTAGTCCATTAAAGGACGTTCAAAGTCGTTTTCAATCAATAGTTTTAGATAATCATTTCGACTCCATTTTTGACCAGTTTGTTCTGTTAATTCTACGCATCTACGATCAATTTCTTGAACATATTTTTTATTAATACCTCTTACTTTAATCTCTTTAATTTCCATTTTCACCCTCCGAAAAAAGTATGGATAGTCTATGGAGTCTATCCATATGCTATCCATGTATAGCTGTTTTACTATCCATACACTATCCATAAATCGAATATTTTGTACCCACTTTTGTTTTAGAGAAACGTAATAGGCACAGCCTATTGGAACACTTTTTTTAAAAAGTGTTCCCACGTTTCCTTATGCTCTTTAAAAATTAAGGTTATTTGTGTATTTAGACAATAAAAAATCCTTCTAACTTTGTCGATTAGAAGGAAATATTTTGTAATATGAAAAATGAATTTAAGAAAAAGTGTATGCTATAATTGATACGCTGTCTTCCTGTTTGGTTGAAATCTTCAGCCAGAAAGGAGGAGTGTTAAATGTTTTATGTGCTTGATGTTTGTGTTAGAATCGTGGTTAATGTTTTCTCCCATCTCATTAACAAATGGTTAGATTCTAAACATGATAAAGACAGCTAGCCTGTTCATTATTTGTTTAATAGTGAATAAAGAAAAGAGCCTTACGCAGCTGCAACTGCTAGGGCTCTTTTTGAGTGTTAAATGTTTTATGTGTTTGCATCATCAGTATAGCATACACTTTTTTCACAGACAACTTTCTACATTTTTTCTTTTTTCAATCAAAATAAACTGATGTCTTATATAAACTTTTATTTGTACGGAATAGCCCTAACAACCTTTTTGATTTCATCAAGTTCTTGTTCATCTGGTAATGAATCGTATTTTCCATAGCATTGTACCACTTCATAATTTCCATATTTTCTTTTCTCTATTTCAACTGTATAACGATGATTCTGACGTTCGTACTTCCAAATAATTGAACCACCTCTTTGTATTTTTTCTAAATAACTATACACACAGTGGTGCATAGTTGATCCTTCTAGAAAGAGTTCCTTATTTGTTTTAATCAATTTAAAGTGAGGATGACTTTGTAAATGTTTGACAAGCAACCTATATTTACCATGTTGTTTTAATTTGAATGTTTTTAATCTTTTAGCTTGTTTCAAATTATATTCTTAAACAATTTGATTATGTTGTCTTGATAATCCGCGTTCTGTTTTAAAATTGAATTCTAGTTTCTTATTTAAAGAAAAACTCATGTCAATTAAATCAGATAAAATAATTGTTGCAAAACTTGGTAAAATACACGTTTGAACATAGCTAATTAATAATACTTTTACAAATTCACGGCTGTTCTTCTTTACAAATCTAAATACTTCTGAGGGAAAAACATCATTGTTTTTTTGTTCCATCGCAGCCTCTATTTTTCTAAACTGTTTGCTTGTTACTCTTGTTCTTATCTTCATCAACGAATACGTATAACGTAAAGGATATTTATTTACTTTTTTAGTAAATCTTTTTGTTGGGTACTTCTTACACAATAACTCATATTTATTTTTTGCTTTTATAATTTCAGCCCAAGTGAAAGGCAATGAATCCTTTTCTCCCATCATTTCTTTAATAAACGGATTGATTTTTTTTAATATTGATTCACAGGAACAATCCATGAACGTGAGGGAACTCTCGTAAGATAATGCAATTTGTTTCGTCTTTCTTTGTTCTAAAATGGTGAATCCATTTGATTCATCTTGTAAAAACAAATGTTGAAAATCATTATATCGGATATAAAATGGTCGTGACTCAAAATAAATAGAACGACCAATACTTTCAAATTTTAGCTGAGTAAATTTGAGACTATCGTATTCTTCACCAGCACATATTAAAACTCCCTGATCATCTTCAATCAGTCGACGGTTTCTTTGATATGTGACTCTTACTAAATATTCTAAGTTTGTTGTTCCATCAAATTTTATTTCTGAAATAGTTTCTTTATTTTTACTGATATAATTTTTGAATCGTCTTAAATGGGAAATGATTTTTGATTCTTTTGGATCAATGATTCTTCCTTCACGACAAATAAATGTCAAATAGTCGTATTCTTTTTCTATTTGAAATAATCCCATCAATTCATCATTATCTTCAATTGAAAATTGTTGAAAATGATTACTGATATCTTCAAATAAATGGTTCAAATTGATCGAACTCATGGAAGCTCATCTTCTTCCATAGAAAGCTTCTTAGATACTTCTAAAGCATCACTTTTCCATCCAATGTATGATTTGTTTTGTGGGATATTTCTTCCATCTAACGACAATTTTCCAATACAATGTCTTAGACTTGCTTCGACTTCATAAAACATAAAATCCTCCTGTTTTTATTTTCTGTCAGCCGTAAAATATTTTTTTGCAGCTACATAAAGAGCTTCAAATGATCTGAATTTTAAGGTATCTAAATTCTTTCTACCATTCTTCAACTCAGATATTGTTGTGTTAGATAAATTCACTTCTTGACAAATGTCTTTAGCTTTTACAACTTTGAGATAGGCTTTAATCAATACTTTCTGCTCAGCAAAAGTATCTTTACCGACCAAGTTCGCTCGCTTCATTTCTTTTACTCCACCTATTCTTCTAAATATTTTCTTTTGTCATACGATCAATTTTTTCTTGAAGTTTTTGAATGATCTCTTCTTGATCTTTCATTTGCGTTTTCGATGTTTCAATTTCTTGCTGGTAACCATTAATCTTATTTTCAGTATTTTCCTGATCGTCTGCGACTTGATATGGCAATTGATCTTTTAGTTTCTTCACTAATTCTTCATTCAAATCAATGGTTGCTTGGAAGGATTCAATTTGTTTTTGTGCCGCTTTTTGTTCTTTCTTGTATCCTTTCACTTTGTAATTGATCGCATGTTGTTCATAATCTTCATCTTTCACGTGATCTTTGATCTTATCTTCGTGAACATAAAAAATCAGATCTTGAGGTTCTTGCATATCCACCTTTGGATCAATTTTTTCAGGAATAATGGTTAAACGCATAGCGATATATTCTTCTGGTACATGCGATAGCTTCACTGCAAAATAATCATCAGAAACTTTGATCACTTTGGCCTTTATTGCTTGATAATCCCCTTTAGCTGTCTTTACTTCTACACGATAATTAAGATTAGCGAGTTCTTTTAATAAGCTCTGATCTTCATCGTCGATCGCAAATTCAAAAACTAATTGCTGGTTCGCTCCTTTTTCTTTTGAAACCATCGTCAGTTCCTTCGTGTTTAAAAATGCGTTCGTGCTTACTTCATCTGGTATATCTACCTTTTGATGCGTATAAATCGGACTAGCAAGGATTAAAAAGCCGAGAATCATAAAGATTCCCAGCCATTGAAGATAACTTTTTCGTCTTCTAAAACGTTCTCTTGGCTTTTTATTCTTACTCATTTTTCTCCTCCTATCGAGTGAAATAACTAAAGTCTGTGACTTTCCATTGCCCATCGACTTGTTTTTCAGTGACAGTCAGTCCACCTTTTATTTTTTGTGGCTTGACATCTTTGAATTGGGGATTTCCGATTGTATAATCAACAAATACCACAAAGTTTTGTTCCTCTTTTACACTGCTTGTTTGAGCGTAAGTTTGCACGTCACCTAATGTAAAGGAGTAACTTCCGTAATCATCATGTTGGTGATCATCGGCTGCAGGACTTAATTTGTCGATCACTTCTTGGGTTGCGACATTTTTTAGTTTTTCCGTTAATTCATTTCTGCTTAATGATTTATCAATGGCCAATTGACCGAACTCTTCTGCCGTCTTTCTTTGTGCTTCAGTGACTTCCTCTTTTGCTTTTGTGCCATCTTGTTGCTTCAGCTGATCGATTTCTTGGTTTTTCTCATTGATGGTTTGATTTAACTTGTCGATCTTCACCTGTGCCTCAGAGGAATTTTTTTTGAGCTTCTCAGACGCGTTTTTAGCCACTTCTTCAATTTTATAGGTATTTATCTCTTGTTCCTCTTTCAGCTGCCAAAACAACGCGATATTGCCGATTAAACTAATGCTAATTGCAGCTGTTAAGACGATTTTTAACGTTTTATTTTCCATATTTTTTCTCCTAAATTATTTTTTACTGCTGTTTAAAAATGGTAATGGATCGATCCATGTACCATCATCAATGAATGCGTGACCTTGTGCTTGACGCCAATCCATTCGCGTAAATCCTAAATGCAAGTGTGCGGTATCTCGTATCCCGATTACTTGACCAACTTTCACTTGATCACCAACCTTCACACGAGAATTTCCTGTACTATTCGCAAATTCTTGATACACCATATTCAACCCGTCGTAATTAATCACAATCACACATGCCCCTAACCCTGAAATACCAGGATTGCCAACGTACACGACTTTTCCTCCATGCACCGCGTGAATTTCACTTTCTGGATGATCGACTGAACCAAAATCTAATCCATCATGGAAACCATTTGGTCGGAACTCTCCTCCTGGATTCGTTCCAAACAATTGCCCACCGCTAAAGGAATTTTTATCTAAACTGCTGCCAGGGAATGGGTTCGTCCACTCACCAGTTATTATTCCGTTATTATTACAACCTTCACCCCAATGTTTGATCGCAAATTCATCATATTCTGTTAATTTATTTTTATTAATAATAGACATACAATTTTTATAATACGCACTATCTTCAGTAATTCCTGCAGCGGCATAACCACCTCGTCCTAAAATCAATAAGCTTGCGCCAGGGCTTTTATTTCCTACACAAGCATTGAAATTGGACTGTGTGGCAACCATAAAGCCATAAAAGGAGAACGTGGCTTTAGAATTAGGAAACTTCATATACCAGCCCCCTTCACTGCCACCAATTCCTCTTGGAGTTCCTTTAGGAAATAGACAACCATCGAACCACGTAAGCCCAAAATAATTGAGATCATTTCTTGCGGACGCCGATGTACCAAATGCTGATTCGTAACCGTATTGCGAAAGGATCACACTTGGTAATAATTTATATTTCACTGCTGCTCCTACCGCATATTGCGCAATTTCATATGAAAATGGGCCTCTCCCTTTGATTTCTTTATAAATCGGTAAGCCTTCCGAATATTCTCCTGTAAAAGCTTCGCCGCCACTGCTTGAATCTGAATCCGAATTATCAATCGAACCCGCCGCAAGTATTAGAAAAAGGGTCACGAACACAGTAATCAAAATAGTAATCAAACCTGCAGAAGTACCAAACAACCACAAAAATAAGCGTCGCTTTGCACGACGCTTAACATACTGCTTGATTAAACTTTCATTTTGGTTTTCCATTATTTTCCTCCATCAAACAAATTTAATTGACGTTTGTTCGGACTAAAATGAACACGAATGGTTTCTTTTGAGCCAAAATTGATCACAGCGTCTCCTTGATTTTGTTGAGGAATGGATTCTAATTCTGAGTTCGTCATTGATTTACCAACTAATCCTTCTATATGACGTAAAATAGATTCATCCATACGCATAAAGATCTTCGTAGAAGAAAATTCAAAGACTTTCTTCAGTTTCGAGAAGTTATCAGAAGACATATTTTCTGGCACCATTTCTTGTGGGGATTGTGTAGCTAAAACAGTCATTGCTTCTACTTTACGCATTTCTCGTTGAAAGTTTGTGACATAATTTACCGTTTCAATAAAATCTGGATTAATCGCATTATGACACTCATCAATCATCGCCAAGAAGCGTTTGAAGTCTTGTTCTTCCATTTGTTTTTCTTTAATTAAGCGTCGTTGTCTTCGCCCTTGAATCAATGCCTGATTCCAAATCAACGTCATCGCCATGTACATTTGACATTGTTGTACCCCTCGATCTAAGCCTGTAATAGAGTCAATGTCAAAAAAGACCAACTGTTGTTGGTCAAGGTGTCGAATCGTACTATGACCATCAAAAATCATGCCATACGTCTCACATAAGGATTCTACGATGGATTCCATTTCTTCTTTTCGATTCTTTTTCTCTTGGGAAGCACCTGGTAATTCCAGTTGTCCTAAAAAGTCTAAAAATTCTTTGAACGTCGGATAAGCTTCTGGATCTTTCCCTGTGACTTGCGTCTCAGTATTTGAACGCGAATTTGAGGAAGTAAATCCGCGTGGTACTGTTCCATACTCTTCATAAAAACGATTTAAATAGGTCTTAAATTCTGCTTTCATCGTTCCTTTTAGCTGAGGACTCACTAGCTGTACCTGATAAACCACTTTGTCTAAGTGCGTTTGATAGGACGCTGCTTCATTGATCTTCAAATCTTTGACTGATCCATCGTCATATAAACTGGATGCTTCATCATACGTTCGTGTGGCAAATATCTCTAAAGGATTGATCATTCCGTCAGATCCGTCTAAACGCACCATAATACCGTTATATTCCTTTAAGAAAGGAATAAAGTCTTTTCCCTTTTCAAAGCCCCAAATAAAGTCTCCTGCAGCTAAATGGGCTTCCGCGATCATTTTAAGAACGGTTGATTTACCAGCTCCCATCATTCCTAGAAGCAAGGTATTAGTAGACAACCGTACACTATTTTTATACGTCGCATTCCAGACAAATGGGCCGCCTGTCATGGTTTCCCCATATTGTGTACCTCCTGGATCTTTTAGCGTTTGGTGGTGGAACGGGAAACTTCCGCCAATGTTTAACGATGGTAATGATTGCCCTTTGATATTTCCGAACCATTCAGCTTGTTCATCGAACATGGTAAACATCGATTGCCAATCTCGTTTGGTTTTATGCAGATAGGTCACTGCACGATAATCCATCCCTTTTAAATTTTCAATCAGTTCCTGCGCTCTTTCATCTACTTCTTGAATCGTGTTTCCATAAACATGTACTCTCACTTTGACTTGCTTAGAAATTTCCCCATTAGAAGTCAATTTACGGGCATATTCCGCTAGTTCCAGGTATTCTTCTGCGCTTTTATTTCGGTCAGTCGCTTTTCGTTCGTTATCTGATCGATCATTTAATTCATCTAATGCGCGATTGATTTGATCAATCACTTTTTGCTTTTCATCTGTGCTAACATCTAGTGTGGCCACTGTATGAGGATTGTTCATGAGATTGGCCAACCAAAAAAGCGTTGGATTTTTTGTGTAGTGATAAACTGTCACACATCGTGAATAACCATTTCCATAGGTCACATACTCTTCATCGAAATTTAATCCACCTTGTGGCATCACTTGTTTTAAAAAATCTAAATCATACCCTTTGGATTTTAAAATTTCTATTTCCCGATTTCCTAGTTGCTTTAATGGATCAAGTACTTTTTGATCATTTTGTGGTGAAAAAGCTGTTTTAATCGCTTCTAACATGTACAATCACCTCTTCTTTTTTGATTCTCTACTTGGTTAAAAGAGTGCCCTTTTCCCAACTTACCCAGGCTTAACGTGTGAGGAAATTTTCTAGTGGTCTCTTCTTTCGGAACATCTTTTTCTAACCATATCAACGGATATTTCATTCTCTCTTCTCCATTCCTACTCATCATTCATATTGTTCATTAGATAAAGGATAGTATCTTTCAATTTTATATTCTTGGAATTCTCCATAATATATATCTACATATGCCTTCAGTCCTAACCAAAGACATTCTAGTAAAATCAAGATATTTTCAATCATTCCCTCAGACAACATTTCTTTTCCTTTATACCAAGGGTAAAAAATAATTCTCCGCTCTTCTGGTTGAATATTCAGTCCTAAAATATAGGTATTTGCGTATTCAAAATAGACCTTTCTTTTGTACGATGGTTCATTATTAGGAATTTCATAGTAGATTAGATTTTGCAAAAATAGCATTTTTTCCAGCGCTATTTTAGAGGTGTTAATATCTATTTGATCTGCAATCCTATTAAAATAAGCTGGACGTTTGTCTACGTAACCGATTGGTTTCAGATTTTTAATAATGTGAACGACTTTTAAATAAAGAGTCCTATCTTCCGTAGGGAGTTCGGTTGACATATAACATTTAGAATAGTATTCGCAAATATCTTTAGCTTGTTGTACTGTAACATTTACACCAATGTCAGATAATACTTTTTGTATTCGTTTATAATCTTGAATCATAGATTTAATCCCTCTTTAAATATTCTATTCGTCATTCATGTTATTCATTCGATAAAGAATCTTGATCAATTCTTTTTTGTAGAGTGGTTTTAATCCTAAAATGCCACTAGATCGCATTAACTGACGGTTTCTGGTTTGTAAATCCTTGATTGTCTTTCCTTCAATGACGAAAAAGAAGCTTAAGTCAGGACGTTCTTGTTCTGCTCGTTTCAATTCCTGGATTTCCTCTACTAATTTCTTTTCATATTTTCTTAATCGCTGTAGATTTCTTCCTAAGGATTGTTCCATACGATTCTTATCTAATAACTGCCGCTTTTGCACGATTTGTTCCGTTAGATCCGTCTCTGTGGTCAAACTAACTAACTTAATTGTTGGCACATACGTACGCATGACGGTGGTCAACTGATTCATTCGTTCTAGTTTCTCTTGTTCGTTTAATCCTTCCACGTCTGTAGAAACTACACGATAATAGCGTTGAAAATGATCTTCTTTAGTAACTAAGACTCCCTCTTCTGTACAGGATTTATAAGGAAATAAATCCAAGATCGATCGTTCTTCTGGTTTTCCAAACTGCAAAATGGATTTCTTATCAACTGAATTTTGTCCTTTGACTCGCATTTATTCATCCTCCTTATACGTACCATGATAATTTCTGTTGGGATCTAAGGCATGATAATGATTTTTATCCGTAAAAAAAATAGACTCGATAATCGCAAAAATCTGCCTTTGACCTGGATTATTATAGGAACGCCAAACAATCACTAAGCCTATCGCAAGCCATAATCCATAATTCAGAAGGGCAAAAAATAGTGGTAAATGGACAAGATTATTGACCATTTTTGCCCAAAAAAAGCAACCACCAAGTGTTAATAGATCGATAAAGAAAAATGCGAAAAACTTCCATTCTCCACTAAATCTTGGTGGATTTTTCATATGAATATATTTATCCATAATATAACCATACCCCTTATATTCTTTATTTTTAGAAACAAAAAACACTGTGATTTCTCACAGCGTTTTTCTAAATATTACAACTATAATTCATTTCCTAAATCACGAGAACGATTTTTTCCTCGTCGTAATTGATAATTCAATTGACGATTTTCTTCTTTTAATTCAACAATTTTCTGTTCCAGATTTCTTTTCTTTTGAATTAAATCATAATTTTGTGCACGTAATTCTTCATTTTCCAAATGAACTCGTTGCATTTCATCGTTTAATCGATTTAAATTCTCCAATGATTCTTGTATCGTTTCTTGCCTAAAATTAAGTGAGCCAAGTTGACGATCTTTTTGTTGTCTTTGCTCTTTCAATTCTGACGATATTTGCTCAACAGAATGAAATAACTCCGTTAATTTTACTGTGAATGTGGGCATAGCATCTTTCAAATAAGTGAATCCTTCCGAAAGATGTCCAATAATACTTTGAGCATGTTCTTCTTGTTTTTTTAAAATAGACTGATGATCTTTTTGTAAACTCCCCGTATCTTTAAATCCTTTTATAGTCGCCGCAAAAATCGTTAGGATTGCTCCTAATGCAGTTATAAACGTAGCCATAAAAATATCCTCCACAATTTTCTCCTTTCCATTTTAACATAACTTGTTTTATGAAGAAAAAAAGCCCTTAAAGAGGCCTTTTATTGCTTGATATTCTTCAATAGTTGTTCTTTCAATTCATTGTTCCTGTTTTTAGTTTCTCTTGTCACATTTATTTTTGTTGGTGCAGTAAATGCCACATTTGCTGGCTTGTAACCCGTGTGAACTTTTTGAATAGGCTGTGGTGCAGCTTCCCCTGAAACGATATTTTGAACGGAAAGATTTGCTGCCTCAGTGCTATCAGATAAATTGTAAGAAACAGTTGTCAGATTTCCATTTTCAGGCAAACGACTTGGTTTCATTTGAACAGTACCTGCAGTTGATTGGTGAACAAAGCTTTGGTCATTCTCCTTGAATTGATTCAAACGACTATCTTTCATTGGTAAATTTTGTGTCTTAGGCAAACCAATTTTCGTTGATTTTTCAGTTCCAACTTCGATTCCATTATCATTTGGCAGATCGATGGAATCCTCATCCGTTTGTACTTCTTGATTTCGTTTTGGTAAATCTGAAATACGCTTTTCATTTTCAGAATTAATGTTAGATTTATAACGATATTGTTCTGGATCTGTTTTTGGTAATTGACCATTTTGTTCTTCTGAATTTTCGTTAGAATGTAACTCATCTTGGTGATCTTTGGCTGAAGGAATCGCTGCACCTTCTTGATTTTCTTTTTCGGTTGTTGTATTAGCTTTTACTGCTGCATTGACTTGTCCTTCACCATACGCATCTTTTAGTCCTTCTTTGACTTCTGAAGCTTTTTCTTTTTGTTTTTCTAGTGCTTCGGATGGATTCTTCACAGCTTCAGCCAATTCTTTAGCTCTCGTGCCGTCTAATTTCTCTTCTAAGGTGTCTTTGGCTTTTTCTGTAAGATCTTCAGCTGTTCCTTTTAACCCACGTTCATTGACGTAACCAAGACCTTCTGCGGCTTTAGAAACACCATTTTTCGCTTTCCCGAACATTTCGGAAACTGTTTTCTTACTATTAGGTACAGTTGTAGCTTTATCGTCTGATTGTTCTTCCCCGTTATCAGGGGTAACATCTTTTCGATTGCCAAATCCATTTTTACGAATATCATTTAAATTGCTTAAACCACTCTTACCAGCACTTGCAAGGTTTTTAGCACCACTACCCACATTTTTCGCAATATTTCCTAAGGCAAACATGCTAAGAAGAGAATTGCTGCCGTTTTTCAGACTTGTATCAACACCGAAAATTTTCGTAACTGATTGAGAGCCTTTGAATAGCGCAATGGTCAATACAATTAAAGCAACGACATACAAAAATCCATTGATTTTTCCTGCCGCATGCAAATCACCGATACCTGAAAGCATTAATGTATAGATTCGTAATTCTAAAATCGTAAACGCCAATAACAAGAAGGATTGAGAAATATCTTCTATCGCACTTTTCATCCGTTGGCCTGTCTCAAAGTCCGTTGACGCGGCAATTACTAAATAGAATTTTTTAAATACCAGCTCAATAATACAAGTAATAATCGTAAACAAGATAAATAAATAGGCAACCGACAAAGAAGATTCACCAGCTAAAATAATCCCTGGACTACTAATGTATCGACGATACCCTGAAGTATAGACATATTTTGCTAACCCTTCATCACTAATCTCCACAGGAATTTCTTTCCCATTATCATCCAGTTCCAATCGATATTGCAACGCTCTTAATCGATTCTTTTGTATGTCTGATAGCCCACTCTTATCTTTATTCGCCATGTCTTTAGCTTGGTCAGGAGTAATAATTCCATTGATATTCGCTGTTTTAAAATTTTTAGCAGTCAAGGCATTTCTTTTGTCTGTTGGTAGGGATTCTACTTTATTCGGGTCAGTCGCTAGTAATGTACTTACATCGATCACATTATTTTGAATAATTTGAAAAGCAGGTGAACCAGTTTTATCTGATTTGTTTGCTGCAGTGACGTCTCCGTAAAAACTTTTACTGATATTTAGCCCTTCATCGATTAAAGAACTACCACCAAAAATCAAAATCATGGCCATGACTAAATTCACCAAGATATTTTTGATTTTTGGTGGGTGTTTACTCATAAAAAATTTCAAGCCTAAATAAATTAATGTGACGACACAAAAAAGAGCTAATACCTTACTAATCAAACTTTGAAACAGTTCATTCACACCAGCAGCGTTCAATAAGTCTTTTAAATCAAAACTTTGATAAATTGTTTTTTCTAGCAATGTGTTGAGATTATATAATCCTTTAATCAGCCCCCACAAAAAAGTATTACAAATCCAACTGAACACATCTTGATATTGCAGATAATTACTATACTCTTGTAATACTTTCGTCACGACTTTAGGATTTGCATCACCTTCTCCAAATAAACCAGACCACCAGTCGGTAATGCCAGAAAAAATTCCTCCAATGATCATTCTTTCACCACCTTTTCAGATTCCAATAACAACCGTTTCCCAATCATTTCAGAAATTTCTTCATTTTTGATCAACTTTTCAACATATTCTTGAAGACGATCCGTTGCTTGTTCTTCGTAAAATTGAATTAATAATTTTTTAGCCGTCTCATTCTCAAGAGATTGAACGATTTTATAAAACATATTTTCTTCGTTTTTTTCTTCTAATTGATCATGCAGTCCATGATAGAGATTTCTAGCATCTTCATCTGGTAGGAAGTAATCATAATCAATCTGCAAAGCCTTCAAATCGAGGTCCGCATGTGTGCAATGTATATCTATATCATTGATATCCCACGATGGATTAAAATCTTCAATGTATTGATAAGCATAAGGAAGATTCGTTTCCCCATGATTAAAAATAGGATACGGCCGTATTTTATGCCCTTTCAAATCTTGCCGTTTTAAAGGAGCAAGTACAATCGTTTCTCCTTCTAAAAAAGTAGAGATTCTTTCAGGAGTTAAGATACGATCTGAATCAACATTACGATTGATATGAGTATTCATACCTAACGCATTGATCGTACTATTTTCCTGTTCAACAGTTTTATTCCCCACTTTTTTAGAAAATTCTTCGATGGTATTATCATCTGTCGACATAATATAAATATGTGTCTGACAATTTTCTTTGATAATCGCTGCGTTTTGCTCCCCATACTTCGCATAAAGTTGCTGATAGGATTGAATAAACAGATCCCACAACATGTTTCGACCAGCTGTGACTGTCATGATTCCTTCCATGTTATCCATTGGTGGCATATTCCCAAATTCATCTAATATAAAATGAATCCTACGGTGACATTTATCTCCTTTAGTCTTAACACATTGCGTAGATAATTCTTTGTATAACTGACTAAGAAAAATACTAACAATGATATGGTTAGATGGATCATAATCAGGTGTGAGCATAAAAATAGCCATTGGTTTATCGGTATAGTGCATCCGAATAGACTCTACTAATAAGTTACTTTTATCCTCATCTAATGTTAGAACGGCTTCTTTTTCTAATTCTGGCAAATGGGTTTCTCCTCGTTTTTTTCGATAAACGATATTCCCCTCTTCGTCTTTCAATACTTTTTGAGAGAATTCATACCAGGCCACATATTCTTTTCCTTGATGGTCATATTTTAAGCAAACATGATCCCCTTGCTCTAAATGACAATCAAAGTTGATTTCACAAAAACCTCTATAACCAACTTTTACACGTTCCTCATGAAATTTCCTTCCTTTATGATAAAATTCCACTACGACTCGTTGATTTAAAAGACTTTCATGTAATTTCAAATCTAAATATTTTGGAAATCCAACCGATTTATAATCAATGGTTGATTGAGAGGTCATTTTCGCAATTTTCGTTAGGGTAAATGGATTCAATCCTGTGATTGCCGTCGATAAAATATTCCCTTTTGCCTTATCAGAACCAATTTTTGTTGCCCCGTATTGCTTTTTCGCTAGATTTCCAGGTGGTAACTGATTCATGAATTCATCTAAAGCATTGAGCTGTTTGAATTCATTGTCTGGATCTGGATAATAATTAAAACCGCCAATCTCAGAAAGAAGCTCAACGAGATTATTGGGGGTTAATTTGGAATAATCCCCTGTTTGATCCGCTTGTTCTAACAACGCAAAAATAAGCGCATTGACAGCTTTCTGCGCATTTTCGTTAAAATATTTATTGTCTGAAGCGTTGGCATCATAATAAATCGTATTCGTGAAAGTATTGGTTAACTGTGTTGCAGTATCTATGTCTCCTCGTTTCCAGTATTTTACAATGAGCGCCAATGGATTATCACTCATTGACTGTAACGGGTCAGTGATATTAAAAGCATACACATCATAACCTCTGGCTTCCAACTCATCTTTGCTAGCCACATACAATTCAGTTTTTGGATCATTAACAACCATTGAACTTTGTCTTTCTGCACGAGAAAGGTTGTCAATCGTCGCCAATACTTCGATCTGTCCCTTCCCTGATCGAGAAGTACCGACAATACAGGTATTGACGGTATCCGTCTGAATATACCAGTACTTTTTATAATGAGTAATTGGTATTCCGCCATAACCAGGAAAACCTCGCTTTGATTCTGGTATTTGCGGATAAATTTGTTGGATTTCCTTTAACGTTTTTAATCGGTTATCTCCTTTTTGCCCATCTGCTAGAGGACGAAACCACATGTCTATTTTTAAGCCCATGAGTACAGCTGGTACCAAACAAACGGTAGAAACAACTAAGCGTGTACCCAAGCTTGTGGCTGGAGTCAAAGGATTCCAGAAACCATCTGAATCAAAATGGAATAACTGCGGCATTTCTTGTAACTGAAAAAGATTCACTCCTTGTAAACTTCCTGGAATAATCTCAAATCGATGAAATGCTTCTGGTATTCTTGTAACAACATAGTTTAAAGGAAGATAAGCTAAGCCACTATAAAAAATCTTTTGAGAAAGACGTTTGTCATGTTTTTCTGGTAGCTCTTCTCCTGAAGGAGTATAGCGATAGAAATGAGAAAGATACCTATTCTTTTCTAAATTGAATCGTTTGTCTTTTCGTCTCGTTGTTTCTCTAACACGCATTATTTCACCTCATTTGATTCTGAATTTTCGGAAGAGTTTGAGTGTACAGTTGAATCGCTTGATCCATCTTTGGTCTTACTAGAATCACTCTCTTTGCTGTTTTCCACACTTGAATCTGTTGTTGACTGATTGGTACGATTCAATAATTCTTCTAATTGTTGTTCATACTCTTTTCTTGCTTGTTCCTGGGCTTCTTCCTTGATTGATGCTGTTGTGGCTACAGAATCAGCCTGTGAAGATTGATTGATATGATTAAAAGCAAATACTGTTCCTCCACCTAGAAGCAAGCTTAAACTTGCAATACATCCCACCATCCATCCGTTAAAGGAACGCTGTGGTGAAGGAGTTAAATTTGCTTGGTTGTTGTCCACTGGCGTTTGAACAGTAGATACTGGTTGAGGGTGTGCTAGATAATTTAATTGGGCTTGTCGCAATGTATCCATTTGTTCTTGACGTTCCTTACGAGCAGCTACTTCTTTTTCCTTTTCTTGCTTTAACCGTTGTTTTTCTATCGCCATTTGTTGTTCCGCAAGATCCTGTTCCCGTTTTTTTAATTCTAATTGTTCGCGCTCTTTTTCTTTTTGCCGTTGTTTTTCTTCTTGTTCTTTCAATTCTTGTTGTTGAATTTCATACTCTTTTTTCCATTTTGGAATTTGTATTTGCAATTCTTGCTGGATCTGCTCATGTTTTTCCGTAAGAACTTCAGTCGTTGTTTGATAGAGCTTATTCAGTTGCTCATTTAATTCTTTACTAATCTTTAGCTTGTCTGTACGCAAACCTCGATAAAATTCTTCTTTTCGTTCTCTTATGCGTTCTTTTAACAAGTTTTCTTTTTCTTTTGATAGCGCTTCTTGATTCGTCTGAGTAAAATTGTTGATCTTTTCTACACATAAGGAATACGCATTGTCGCGTTTCTTTTCGTACCGCTCTTTGATTCTTTGTACTTCTTCTTCAATCACTCGCTGTTCTTCTTTATTTAGTTCCTCTTTTGCTCTCTCCCAATTCGACGACTGTTCCGTCGCATACTCATTTATTTCTTGGTCTGTTTCCTGTTGGCGTTCTTCAAAAGTAGCTAATAAATCTTCTTGTACAAGCTCATGCCAATTGGTTGATTGAACAGACTCTAACTGTTCTAAAAGTGTACCTTTCCCTTGTGAGATTAATTCTTCTTTACTCTCTAAAAATGCTTGATAGGTTTGGGGTAATTGATATTTCGAATAAAGCTCATTTAAAAATAATTTATTTTTTTCTTTCATCCATTCATACTCTGGCGGATATTGATCCAAAATATAATCAAATACAGTTGCCTTTTGTATCTCTGTTTCGTTTTTCTCTACTTCTTCACTGATAAGTGGTTCAATATATTCCTGAGAATCCCCTTCAGTCCATGTTGGCTCTTCATTCGCTTCGACTGGATCAATCTCTACTTTGGTCGTCTCTTCCATTGTTTCTTCAAAGGGATCTCCATCCAATTGATCCATTACCTCGTTCTCTTCCTCAAATATCGATTTCTGAGTCGGAATATCAGCTTGTTCGTCAACATTCACTGGCTCTTTTTCTTTTGATTCCTTCTTTGGAAAGATTGGTCGTTCCCATGGTACTTCTTCGTTTGCTTCTCCTTCACTCACTTGACTAACTTTCAGTTGGTCATTTTCTAATTCTTCTTCTAAAACTTGAAGCAATTTTTCGTTTCGATAAGATTCTTCCACACTCATGTTTTCATCTGTTTCTTTAAATATATCAAGACGAATTAGATCCATCAATGTAGGATAGAACCCTTCTGAAATTTGATAATCCAGCGGGCCAAAAACATATTCTGTACCAGCTTTCTCTATTTTTCCTTCTGTGTCATGTAACGTGAGAGTCAACTTAACAGAAGATTGCTTTTCTTGTTCCAATACTTTTCCTAGTGCATGTAGTTGTTCTTCTGTCTCAATGACCGAATATTTAATTGTTTTTGGTAAAAAAGAAGTCCGCTTTCCTACTTCTTTCGTTGCTTTTTTTATTAACTCTTTATCTTTTTTGATATTGCCTGCAATCATAAAGTACATGAGTATTCTCCTTTCATAAAAAAGGAGTAAAAAGTAGCCACGTACTTTTTACTCCTTCATTTTGTTTTTATAGTCCCTGTGGGGTTTGTCCAAACATTCCGAATAACGAAACCACAATAGAGGCGGCAGCCAATATAACTCCTACCCCCATCAATACATAACCGACGTGCATCTTCCCGTTTTCAGCTCCTCTTCGCCCAAAGAAGAAGAAAATACCTCCAAGAACAATAGAGGCAACGGCCGCAACAGCCGCAAAAATCATCAGATTGTTTTTTAAGCTTGTAGCTGCACCTTGTAATGCTCTAAAAATATCAACCGCAGCTACTACTTTCGGTTGTGTTAAAAAATTCATTGTGATTGATTCAAACATAAGATTGTTCGCTCCTTTTAATGTTTAATAATTTCATCGAAAACAAGTTTTTCGCGTTCACGTTGATAGATATATCCTTCCAAGTCCTTATCTTTTCCTCTTAATAGGTCAAATTGTGCTTTTTCAAGGACTTCTTGTTTCCACTGTGCTTCAGAAACACCACGACGTTCTAATATTTTAGACGCGGCTTTTTCAAATGGCGTTTTGGCTTTTGCCACTGTGATTCCTCCTTCAGGATAAATAAAAAGACTAGCAATCATTCGCTAGTCTTTTGTAATTTGTATTTATTTGATTGTGATCCATCATGAATCAATTTCTCTTTCGTTCGCTTTTCGTCCTTACTAGATCCAAGAAAAACCATTTTTTTTACGCCATCCTTCTCGTAAGGAACGACAATAAATAAAGAATCAGGTTTATTTATAAATTGTTTTACGCCTGCAGAATCTACTATTTTATATCTTTCTAAACCTTCATAGTCTTTTTGTCTCTTAACTGTTATTTGTACAGGATCTGGATGCCATACACTTTCAGAGTATTCCCAAGTAGTATCGTCTATAATTTTTAAATTATGAACAAGACCTCCTACTTCTTCTTTCCAAACAGTCCCTGGCTGCAATAAACTATTATCTTCTTTAGCTTCAGATTTCTTGTTACTTGAACATCCACTTAAAATAATAAAAAATATTGCAAACATAGAAACAAACCCTAGTTGCTTTTTCTTCATTTTATTCCTTCTTTCGTCGTTTATTTTTAGTATATCAAATAACGAAAGTAGCAACAAACCACATTCTGGTACACGGGGAACGGATACTCATAATTTCCCACCTTTCTATAGAAACTTTTTCTCTTGATATTGTGATTTATTACAAAAAAGAGATATAATAGAGAAAAAATCAAGAGGGAGCATTGCAATGTACGCTGATAAAAAGAAAATCGAATGGTTGCTGTTTGATAGTGGTAAATCAGTTCGTTCTATATCCATAGAATCTGGCGTACCTTTAACTACCGTCAGTGACCTCGCCAATAAGCGCTCTAGTATAGATAATATGAGATTCTTAAATGCTGCGAAATTAAATAAATTAGCTGAAAAAACCATTGATACTACTAGATCTAGTAAGGAATAAAATAAGAAAAGCCACATTTTAACGAGGCTTTTCTTATTTTTTTGTTGACTATATCGGTTTACCGATATAAAATGATCATGTAAACAATTTTAATTAAATTTAGGAGTTGAAAACATGAAATTATTAAACCCAAAAACTATTATAGCTATTGGAACATTTGCTGCCACACTTGCTCTTGCTGGATCTGTTGACGCTGCATCAACTAACGTCATGTATCGCCTTTACAATCCTAATAATCATGAACATTTCTACACCTCTAGCAAAAAAGAACGCGATCACCTGGTAAAGATTAAGTGGGGTAATTATGAAGGGCCTGCATGGGAAGCTCCAACAAGTGGTGGTTACCTAGTTTACCGCCTTTATAACAAAGGGTTACATGATCACCACTACACTGCTAGCTGGGATGAAGTAAAGTGGCTAACTAAGAACTACGGCTGGACTTATGAAGGGCCTGCCTGGCGATCAGCTCCCAAAAACAATCACCCGATTTATCGCTTATTCCTTAAAGGTGTTACAAGCGGTTCACACCATTACACTGCCAGTTGGAAAGAAGTCCAATGGCTAACTAAGAACTATGGTTGGAAGTATGAAGGTGTTGGTTGGTACGGTGCTGATGATTCAAAACCTACAGTAAACAAATCTACTTTAGAAGCCCTATATACTTCAGTTAAAGGTACAAAGAAAGACAATTACACAGATAGTACCTGGAACACTTTTCAAAGTGCTCTAAACAATGCTAAAAAAGTTCTAAATGATTCAAATGCTACACAAAAACAAGTTGATAATGCAAAAAATAGTTTAGACGTAGCATTTAAAGGATTGAAGAAAAAACCGACCCCAACAGTTAATAAATCAGAACTTCAATCCTTATACAATAAAGTAAAGACTACAGCTAAAGATGACTTTACAGATGCTTCTTGGAATAACTTCCAAAATGCCTTGAATAATGCTAAAAAAGTACTAGACGATTCTAAATCTTCTCAAACACAAGTTAACAACGCTAAAAATAGCCTTGATTCAGCGTTTAAAGGGTTGCAACACAAACCTAAACCTTCAGAATATGCGGTAACCGTCCGTCATATGAATCGACAAACTGGAACACTGCTAAAAGAAGAACATGTCTCAGTAAAAGCTGGTACAAGTTACACTGCAAAAGCTAGAACCGACTTGACTAACTTTGAAGCACCACAGTACAAAGTAAATGGGAATGAAACACAAACACAAACGATTAACACAAATACCACATTTACTTTTTACTATGACGAAGTCTTTCTAGTTGAAGTGAAAGCTCGTCCAAATAAAGTCACTGATACTGATCCAAATATCCAAGAACTCTATAATTACAGTAAGAGTTATCCCGTCGTTTATGGACAAAGCATCACAATTGAAGCACCTACGTTCACTAATTTTGTTCTTGACCCTAGAGAAAGCTCTAGCAACACTGTGACTTTAAACAACGTTACAAGCAACCAAGGAATCAATTTTGCCTATACTCATCAATATAACGTCACTGTGAACCATATAAACGTTGACACCAACGCTGTTTTATCTACTGAAACACAAACGGTTTACGAGGGAGACAATTTCTCAACTCCTTGGAAAAATATGACCGATCAAAACTACTTCTTGTGTAGAAATGACGATTCATCTGTTGCCGTTGATAAAAATGGACAACGTATAATTAATAATGTTGACCAAAATCGAACAATCACTTTCAAATACAAAAATATCTCATTAAGTGATTTAAACAATTATGTGCGTCAAAAAGAACTTGCTTGGTTAAATAGCTACCGTCAACAAAACGGTGTTGCTCCAATGCAATTTAACGACGTCGTACAAAAAGCTGCAGATATTCGTGCAAAAGAATTACAAGTAAGCTTCAGTCATTATCGACCTGGTGGCGGTACTTTCCAAGATCTCTTAGAAAGTTTAGGTTGCTATGGCGGTAAAGGAGAAAATATCAATAGTTTCTACCTTTACGTTGACGATATTCTTTCAGATACGGGAGCAGTGAATGCCATGATTATGTGGAAAGACAGCCCTGCTCATAACGCAAACTTGCTTTACAACAATCAAAGCATCGTTGGTTTATCCCATGCTTATGAAGTTTCTGCAGACGGATCACTTTCTTCAGACAACGTATTTATTAGTGCCAATCCAATTTTCAAATAAAAAAACAAGGCTGATTTTCAGCCTTGTTTTTTTATTAATTAAACTTAAGAACCACATAACTAAAAGGAGCTAACACAAGTAATAGTAAGCTGACCACTAAAGTTGTTACTAAATGTGTAGAACCTGTTTTAGGAACAATAACTTGTGGCAAGTTAGGATCAACACCAATTGTCACAACGTTTGTTTTATTAGAAACATTATCTACTGCTACTACGGCTTGGTTATCAATATTTTTTTCTGATTGTAGTGGGGTTCTAGCTGTAAATATCAGTTGAATTTCTCGTCCGTCTAAAAGATTGTTACTTAAGAAGTCAGCGGAAGCTTCCCACTTCAGCGTTCTTGAATTGCTATCATAGGTTAGTGTGCCTTCAGAAGTAATATCTTTTTCTGTACTCTTATCGATCACTTGCGCAGAACCTTCTTTGTATGTCAAACGAGCTTCAATTGGATCTTGAATACTAAATTGCTTGTAGTGATCTGACACAGCGTCTACGCCTTTTGTGTGCCATTTTTGTGTGACTAGATATTGTACTTCAGATCCTGCGTTTAAAGGAGCTGTCGGCGTACCCTTCTTACCGTCATTTCGTCCGTTTACATCTTTTCCATTTTGTTGTACTTCTTTCACTGGAATTTTAGGGAAATAAACGGTAATGATATTTGTATCCTTTTCTACTTTATTAATGATCGACGTTCCCTGATTTTTGGCTACACTATTTTGATTGGCCAATTCATTAACTTTTACGTTGATCACTAATTCGTAAGTTTCGCCGTTATACTTCATTCGGTTTTTTAATGTATCAGCTTTCGCTGCATATTTTACCTGGTGTTTTGTTTTGTCATAGATTACTTCACCAGAGATATCGAACTTTTTATTTGTACCACTTTCAACGTGTGCATCGACGTAATCTACTTCTTTTGGTAAATTATCGATTAACTCAAATCGATCGTAAACCGCTAGTAAATCCACTCCTAATCGATTCACCTTCTGTTTGATTCGATATTGAATCGTGTCTCCTACTTGCAACATTTTATCGTTCACGTTATTTCCATTTTTATCAACCCCTGTTTTTTCAGGTTGATCAGGAACAACACTAAAGATTGTCGCAGAAGATAAAGTAAACCAGGTTTGAACATTAGAAGAACCAATCACAAACGTCGGATTTGCTTCAGATATTTTAAAGGACACAGTACCTTGACCAAACTTCGGATCTCCTAATTTATCATGCAAATTATTGAAATCATTATCCGCTTGTGTCAGCTTAGAGCTTCCTCCTGGGTGGCCACCTACCACGTTCAGATTGTTGTAGAAAGATTTAAATTCTGAAAGAACCGTATCTTTTCTGACATACCAATCTGTCGTATTCATTTTGTCATAGTGGGCATATTCTCCTTTAAGATCCGTGCTTTTTCCTCCTGCAGGGTTCAAAGAGTTAAAACTGATAAACGTGTCTCCTGAAAATTGAACGGGGTTACCGTCCTCATATGTGGCTACTAACTGCACATTCATTTGTGTTGAATGGTAAACAATTCCTGAGAAAAGATTGTCTGAGATCCAAAGTACTGTTCTTTTTTTAGATTTACTCATTGCACCATTCGTATTTTTATAGCCATCGTCTCGAAAATGAGTTTTTGTATAGTTATTATCTAGTAGATTCCACGGCAACGTATCCGAGTATAAGTGAATATTAGATAAAACTAGCTTGATATTGACTTTTTTCCCGTTATACGTACCGATTTTTCCATAGTCAATATTGACTTTGGTGTTGGTTGTTACGCCTTCTAAAACAAGGTTTGTTTCACCGTATTCTTTTTGGAAAGAAGGATAGCGTATATTTTTGTTTCCCTCCACTAATCCTACGTAGTCGTCTGTAAAACCACCTTTGTTGGCATCAACATGATATTTGTAAACTTTGGACGCTCCGCTTACAGTAATATTTGTTTTTGTATTAGGTACATCTTTTGGAATAATAAAATTATTCTTTACGTTCTGGATTGGATTTGACGGATCGACAATAACTTTTTCAGCAAAGACATTGGCTGTTTTTAACCCAAACAATGTACCTAACATCATCATTATGGGAAAAACATATTTTAACCGTCTTGTCCACGAGTGTTTAAAATTCATCCCTTCATCCCCTCTTTTTTATAAATGACTAGTGAAATTCCGACAATAACGATCAAATTGATCGTAGTAAATAATGGATTCCTAATGAGCTTTTCCATAATATCTAGCGGCATGGAAGCAGCTGGTATGTTTAAAATCCTCATTAGGTATAGTTGGTAGCTTGGCAAAATAGATAGTTGAGAAAATAATAAACCGCAGTACAAAAAGACTGCGGTTAAACAAGAAAGATTGAATAATAATAATTTGATCAGTTTCATCTTATTTCTTCCTTAATCTCTAGAAAACAAGTGAGTAACAAAATCCCAACAATTCTCAAAGAAGTTTTTCTTTACGCCAGTAGAAACGATTTTTTTAACTTCTTCTTTAGGTTGCGAAGCTTCTGATTTAGGATAAATCCACACATCCTTTAAGAATTCACCGTTTTTATCAGAAACAGGTGTTAATAGCAAAATATCCTCGCTATTAGAAATGTTTTCAGGACTTGATTCATTGACAATATAATAAGCTTGTTTCTGATTTGCCTGTACTTCTACCGAGAATTCAAAGACACCTGTTTGTTGATCAATTGTCTTTGTTTCTCCATTAGAAACTAGCTTCAATTGATCACTGGACAGTTTTTTCACTCGATCTTTTAATTGGGATTCAATTTGATCAGTTGAGAGATCCTTAACATCCATCTTTTGTAAAATGTCCGATACATCATAAACAGAAAACTTCGCGCCATTTACTCCTTCTTGTTTTTCAAGCTTTTGCCCCTGGTTGTCTAATTGTTCGGAAGAAATAATCTTTTGAACGTGAATGGTCTGTTTGACTATTTGATCGTCCTCAGCAATTTTAGGTTCTTCTGAAGAATCAACTGTTGACGAATCGACGGTTTCATCGCTGCTTTGAATCGTGCTGCTATCTGACGTTTGCATCGTTTGTTCTGTGCTATCCGTGCTTTCTTGACTGTCTGCAACCGTCAACTGTGTGTAGGCAGTGAAAGAAAAAAGAGCGGCTGCACAAACAAATAGCCATTTTCTATTTCTCATGTTGGTTACCCTCCTTTATTTTTTCTTTTTATAAACAAATAGCGAACCAATAATCATGACTGAAAGAAAAACAGTACTTCCTAAAAGCCATTTCCAAGATAATTTTTGTTTCTTATTTTCTTCATCTTTTAATTCTGATTTTGTAAAGGTTACTCGTTTCCCATACACTAGAAAACGGTGTGTGTTGATTCCCTTAGGCGTACATGTCATTAGCGTTACTCGATCTTCATTGGGATTTGGTTCTAAGTAAGTGACAAAGTTTCTTTGTAGTTTGTCTTTTTGCACTTCCTCAATCCGATCGATTTGATAAGCGTGCTGCTCACCATCAACTTTGATATAAAACTTTTCTCCTTTTTTTACTGAAGGTAAATCATCAAAAAGATTATCTTTGTAAAGTCCACTATGACCTGCGATTAAAGGATTTTTACCGTTTCCTCCTGTAATATCACCAGTTCCTTCCGTAATACCTACACCATTTTCTAAAATTTTGTCGGACGTTCCGTCATAAATTGGTAGTTTTAAAGAAATACTTGGAATTTTAAGAATACCAACGGGATCGCCTAACTCAATCTTAGCAACATCCAAAGAAGAATCCGTTTCTGCTGCCGTTCCTGTTCGATCGATTGCGGCAATCTGCTGATTTTGTTGGTATTTCGCCACGCTCGCTTCAGCAGGCATCAAAAGTAAGACACCTACAGCTGAAAGTAACCAGAAAGCAATGATCCATTTACCCATGATTCGCTTTTTCTTAGGCTTCCTGATAATCATTGGTTTTGATCCTTCTAGGCTTTCTTCTTAAAGTAAACAACTGCAGAAAGTGCCCCTGCTCCTAGCAACAAGCAAGAGATTAATACATACGTTTGAAAACCGTTGCTACCGGTCATTGGTACGGAAGCTTTTTGATTGTTTTTGATCGTGATTCGGTTTTCTTCTTTGTATGAATCTTTGTCTACTTTGAAAGAGATCTCTTTCGTTAATTTTTGATAGTTTTCAGGCGCTTTTGTTTCTTCCAGTGAATATTCACCTTCAGTTAAACCAGTGATTTCAAAGTGACCTTCTTTATCTGATTTTAGGATCGCTGCATTTGCTACATCGTCCACCCATACTGCTTCTTTGACACCGTCTTTATCCGTATCAACTAATCCACCATAATATTTTCCTTCTGCGTTTTTAGCAGCAAATTCTGCGCCTTCAAGCGGTGTTGCTTTGATTCCTGTTCCAAATAGTCCGCTATCGACTTTTAAGAATTTTGCGCCATAAGTCACAACGTCAGCTTTCGTTTTTTCGTGGTGTTCTTCCTGATTAAATGGATTGTTGTTATAAACGAAATCCACGCTATTTGTTAATGGATTGGCAACAGCTGCGCTGTCATTTACATACATGTTATAAGTCATTTGAAGATCTTGTCCGTGTAAACTTGCGACAGTATCACTTACTTGGCCATTATTCACGATAAAATCGATCACAAAGCCATTTTCTGAATTTTGGATTTTATAATCTGTATTTTCTTTTAATACCACAGATCCATTTTTATTTGTTACTTTGATATTTGCTTTAGCAGCGACATAAGAAAGTCCTTGTCCTGCTACATCCCCCCATTTAAATACACTGTAAGGAGAAGTTTCGCTTTTCACGCCGTTTACTGTGATACCGTCTGCTCCGCCTGCAATGTCTGTTGGGATATGAATCGTTCCTTGATAATTTACTGCGTCACCAATTTGGAAAGAATGTTCTTGTCCTGTTCCATTTGTTACTGTTTTATCGATCACTGGTGCTTTATAGTTTACGTATGAAGCTTTTAAGTCACTTGTCACGCCATCATTCGTAATTTCAAAGGTTAATTTATTGTGCGCATCGTTGCGAGCGTCTGCGCCTAATAAATATTGATCTGCTGTTGGTTCTTTATCTGATCCCACTACAACTTCTGAAGGAACTTCCACAAAATAGTATTTTCCTAACGTCAAATCAGTAGTAGTCAGCTTTCCTTGATCATCCGATACAAGATCTCCTAATTTTGTTCCTTTTCCAGGTTCGCCCTTGTATAACTCAAATTTTGCCCCTTTTAAAGGTGTTTGTTTGCTTTGAGCTGTGCCATCGTCACCAAATTTCGTTAATTCAAAACTCAACTTAGAAACAATATTTTTAGGATATAAGTGAATGTCTTTTAAAAAACCTGAACCTGTATTATCAGTCATTGGCGCAATCACAACCATTGGTTTTGCTTTTTGTGTGACTAATCCAGCAGCGGATTTACTTTCATAAACCACATATACATTCCCTTTGGAATTAACATAGGCTGGTTGATCAGCAAAAGTGATCTCACCATTTTCATCTACAGCTGAAGTAATTTTGTTGGTTGCATTCTTGACGTATTCACTGTTAGATCCCTTGTCTTCTACATCTTTAACGATTTCATCCACTTTCGCGTTGGTTAGATCAGAATCTTCAGTCGGTAATACTTGATCCGTAATATTTCCTAACGTAAACTCAACATCACCATAATCTGCCTTGTTGTATTTCGTTACACCTGTAGGATATTGATCGTGCGTATAACCATCGTTTTTGATCCCGTCAATATCAACATTCAATTGCGTTCCTTGATCGTACATTAATTTATGAACCGTGATATTGACCTTCTCTGGTGGCGTTTTTTGCGTGACATCTTCTGCATGTGCTTGATACCCCTGAAAGCAGCTTGCAATGATTCCTAACATTCCAACAAGCATTCCAGCTTTTTTTACATACCGATTTATTGCCATTTTTTTATCTCCTCATTTCATATTTCAACGACTTGCGTTGATTAAAACCTTGTTATTGTAGCTCTCCCTGTACCACGTATCTTTCTTTTCCTTGTGACGTATAAACACAAGTAAACAACGTTAATAAGGGTTTCTCTCCTTTCTTTGGCAAAGACAAGAAAGAGTTCTCTTCAGGAACGCCATCGATTAATTTAAAGTACTCAGGTACGATAAATTTACGCGTTACCTTGTAACGATAGACGCCATCGTTACTAACTAAGTCCATCACCTCCCCTAATGACAACTTTTGAATATCAGAAAATAAAACACCTGGCATTTCCATGTTATGACCTGCTAGGACATAGTTTCCTTTGCCCATTTCGGCATCTTCATAAAAATAAGTAGCCGCTCCAAGACTCAAAGTGTATTGATTTGCCCCTTTAAAAATCGGCAATGCTAAACCAAGTGCAGGAATCTGAATTTGTGCAAATACTTGTTTATTGACGCCCATTTCGATTGCTTCTTTTTGTATGGACAACATTTGCCCCAAAGACATATCATTATTGACGTTCGTTGCATCCTCCTTATAACTCTTTGCATGTGCATTGATTTGATCTACGTGCATCTTTTTTTCTATATTTTGCTTAAACACCTCTCCTTCATGTTTTTGGTAGCTAACATAGCCAAACACACTGCAAAAGACGATTAAATCGACTCCTAAAAAACCAAATAACCATTTTTTCATCCATCTGCCTCCTTTCAGACAAAACAAAAAACACTTTTTCACAACGAAAAAGTGTTTTCTCTTATTACTATTCTATTTCATTTATCTGGTGGTTTTATATTGGTGTGTAGCCATTGCTAACATTAAGAACACAATTGGTACCCAACTGATTGTAGTTAATGTTTCTTCCATGAATGATTGACACATGATCGCTAAAAAAGCCCACAAGAATGTTAGTTGTCCATTTGTCAGCTCACATTTTCTTACGAGCAACCATAAGAAACTAAGCAAAAGAATAATCGATAGAACAAAACCAATCAATCCATAGTGATTGACGAGTGCGTGATACGTATTATGATTACCTAGAATCTGATTTCCTCTATGGAAAAAGAAAGGTTTCATCCCTACAAATATTTGTCCTGTTTTTTCGCCTAATATTTCATAGAATTTGTGCCAAATTTCTTCTCGTCCTGTAAATAAGTGAACTTTGTCTGACATTGCAGCAAAATAGGAAATCGGTAAAGCTAAAACTGAAACTGCTGCATACATCCAAAAGGACAAGTGTGTGTTTCGAAAAATCTTCTTAGGTAAAATTTCTAAGATAATGAAGATAACCAGCGCGTATAATGCTGCTTTCGATTGGCAAACCCAAATCGTTGCCCCAGCAAGGATCAACGCTGGTAATGATAGCAATCGCATGTACCATTTTCCAAATGAACTAGCAAATCCTGTGATAAGAAGGGCTAATGTCATTAAAGAACTACCTATCGTATTTGTATTGATCCAAATATCTGATAATTTGTTCGAGGGATTCCAAATACTTTGTCCTTCTGGTACTGGTATCTCAGTAAATACT
This sequence comes from Enterococcus sp. C53, assembly GCF_040887425.1. Lineage (NCBI taxonomy): Bacteria > Bacillati > Bacillota > Bacilli > Lactobacillales > Enterococcaceae > Enterococcus > Enterococcus sp. C53. Next base: position 30,961 of record NZ_JBFOFT010000012.1, on the reverse strand, counting down.
CGATAAACCGTTACGAGTAAAAAGACATAGAATACTACAAGATACAAGCTACGATCAATTACAGTAAATTCCGTCCATTTTACAATCAAAATAATAGCAATAATTGTCGGAACGATCAGATCACCATAGAAAGTATCTCCTCGGTAGCTTCTAAAAAAAGAAAAGAAAAGGTAAAAAAGAATGCCTGCTGCAATGAAGAATAGATCGTTTCTCTTTACCTTGTACAGATTCAAAAGAAACAAACAGCCTACGAAAAACGTCACTAACTGTGCAGCATTATCATAAATAAATAATATCGTAGGAGGATTTAACCCCACCGTCCATATTAAATATAGAATGGATACCAACAGTAACAGAAAAATGGCACTCATTTTATTGATCAATTTTTCTACAAGTTCTTGAATGTGACTCACTTCCCTTATTTATTGATTTTTTCTACATTGACTAATTCACACTGGATCACATCGCACTTTTTCATATTATTTGCTTGAAAGGCTAACAGTGTGAGTAGTGGTTTTTTACCTGCTTTTGGCAAGGATAAAAAGGAATTGTTTTCCTTAGATTGAACTACCTGGCTGTAATCAGAAATTTTTCCTCTTTTGGAGACTTCATACTGATACTTGTAATGAGCATCGATTAGATCAATTTCTTCTCCTTCAGATAAATCAGTCATATCGGATAATAAAACACTTGGTGTATCTACGTTATAACCAGCAAGAATATAATTTCCATTTCCCATTTCAGTATCTGGATAATAAGTAGAAGCTACTCCTAAACTAAGCGTGTCGCTATTCGCTCCTTGAAAAATAGGGAGAATAAATCCTGTAGAAGAAAAAACAAATTTTCCAGCAATTTCACCTTTGAGATCCTTTTCTAATGCCTGTTTTTGATTAGTAATCAGTTGTCTCTTAGAAATATCCGTTAAACTGGTCAAATTATCTTGATAGGTTTTAGCCTGTTCCTGAATATGGATTGTTTTTGTTACACTATCTACTCTTTCAGCGATTTTATCCTTTTGATAACCTTGATAAACAAAATAACTAAAAAGTAGAAAAACAATGATTACGCCCACGTAAGGATTAAATAAAGTTTTATTGTTTTTATTCATCTATCTACCTTCTATATTTAAATTAATTTACCTACATCTAACCAAGATAAACCACGTTAAATTTTACTATTCTTTTTATTCAATAACAATGCCACATCATAATCGATCATTTTCATATCATAATCGTCAAGAAACTTCTAATAATAGTTGGCAATTGGAACTTGTTTTTACATAAGTTCGCCTCAACTGTTCAAAATTTTTCATTGACCCCAACAAGCAGGCTTTTTCCTTTCCTGTTATCAGCATGTCATTGATATATTGCATGACAGATAATCTTTTAAGGTGTTTTTGTTTCATCGTTTTTAGCAACTTTTCTTCCATTTCTTTCGACACTTTTTTTCTGTTTTTGATTTCTTCATAATTCATGAGTTTTCCTATCTTCCTTGTTTTTTGCAAAAATAAAAAAGCCTATGATCACATACGCTCTACACTTCAGTCTTGGGTTATCTTTTTCTTTCGTTTAATTACTGGCCGTGCTGGTTTCAAATCCTTGATTCCATTATGGGTTCTCCAATAATCGAATTCTTTTCGTAATCTTTCTTTTTCCATATCTGTTCCTTTAGACAGGGATTTGAATACATCTTTAGGTGAATAACCACGAGCTAACAGCTGTACATACCTTCCTTTTGTCAAAGTATCCATATCCATCGCCTCTAAAACTGGTCGCGCCATCTAATTTTCCTCCTAAATAAATTCCTTACTCAATGCCTAAGGTAATATTACCTTTTTATTATTCGTCGTGACTCCTTCTAAGCCTTTATCTGTAAAATTTATTCCTCCAGTTTTTATTCTTCTTTATCCGCTACAAATTCAATGATTTCAACGCTGACAATATAATCACTCAAATATAACCAAGTATCTTCAACAGATAATTCGTCTCCATTATCATTCGTAAGCGTCATTTTAAACCATTCATTACCTTCATCATCTTCAGGTAGCAAGCCGAATCCAATTGGATTATCAGTCAATTTTTGATCGTATAAATCATCCTCGTCTAATGCTATAACATCTAATCCTTTACAATTTCCGCCTCTTCTAAACGTCACAAAACCTTTGTAATCCCAACGTTGGAAAGAAACCTTAATAGTATGTGTGCCCAATCGTATATTCGGATCATAATTTTTCATTTGTCATTCCTCCATTACGTAAATTTCATTTTCTCTATGTTTTATATCAATTTTTTCACTTTATTCAGGACTCGTTCATATTTTATCGTTTTTCGTTTACTTAAAAATACATAAAAAATATCGACTCGTTTATGGCGTCCGAAACGAGAAACCCTAGTAGAAATCGGTAAATGCTCGATTGATCCAATGACCAACGTCCTCGCAAGTATCTACATGTACTGCAGCACACGACACAATTTCTTGTGCGTCCTCCCCATTACGAGAAGACCTACTCCTTATTCCATGAGTTTGCGTCAAAGCCTAGATCCCTTAGTAGCTGCTCATGATTAATCTAGGCGCTATTCTAACTTGTCTAACTTCTAAATTCCCTCTTGTTTACTCTGTGCATATTATTTACACAAATTCATTTCACCACTATCCAAACAAGGGCATTTACTCGATTGACCAATTTTTTACGTTACCAATCGTAAAAACCTACCCCGTCACTCCCCGAAAGGAATTGTTGATAGATCAAGTCTACTCCTTATTTTTCTAGTGATTCTAAGTTCCTCTAGAAGTCTCGACAATATTTTCAAGCAAGCGAAAAACGATAAAATACAAGTTATGAGAATGATCAATTCAGCTGATTAAACGCCCCATCCCTTTTGCGGTACAACGCAAGACTCCATTTTTTCTTCGACCAATCAGTACACCGTTTTGGTCATAAACATGTTTGATTGCTGGATATAGCTCTTTTAAAGGGATAGGATCTTTTAAAATTATTTGCTTTTGTTTACCAACGTAATAAATCATTTCCTCTGAGACTTTGTCTTTTTGGATTATATATTTCTTACACTGCACAACGGTTTTATTTTGGCCAGTTGATAGTTTCTTCGTGATTTTCTCTGTAGCAGTACACCGTTTACCGTAGTGACAAATATCTTCGAGACTCAAAATTCCTGTATATGACATAAAATAATCCACCCACTTACTTTAAATATTTTTAACAAGTTTTTCTTGTTATTTGTCAAAAATAGAGAATTGATTTTCGTTCATGACAAACAAAAAAGAAGGAACGCATCCAAACATGCGTTCCCTCTAATTTCAGCGTTCGTCATACGGCAAAGAACCACACAGACATTTTTATAACATTATACCTTGACATAATCCATCATAATATCACGTATTTTTAACCTTAATAAAGCCAAAAAAGTAGTATCACTTTTGAATATCTGTTATACTAAAGTCCGTTGCGGGTAGTACCGTAACACTGAAAGGTAAACGCATTAAGGGGCAAGTCTTAATGCCACCTGTGGACGTCGACGAAGGTTACCAGCCTTCCGAGTCTCACAGGGCCTTTCTTTTTTTTGTATTTTCAATTGTCCCAATTGATCGTCCAAAAGTGCAGAACGAAAATCAATTCGTCACAAGCATAGCAGACAATTAAATTTAAAACAACTAAAATTATACAAAAAAATGTAAATGAATATTAGCAGCACTGCCTGAAAAGAAGTAATATCAGGCTTTTCAGCTTGCGTAAATAATTTAATTACCTCTCTTCATGAATTATTATAACTCAAAAAAACTCATATGCAAACACTAGTTCCCTATTTTTTTTTAAGCCAAAAACAATCAGTCAACCTTACGTTTATGACTTTAAAACCTACGTTTGTGATTTTTATCATAAACTTTTAATCTTAAAATTCCGAAACAACAACTATTACTTTGTAATATTTGTAATCAAATTAGAATTATAAAAAAATTCTAATTTGATATTGACCGTCTTTTTTAGGAACATGAGCATTTTATATAAACTACTCTAGCCATTTTTCCGTTCGAACTGTTAGTAAGTCTTCAAACGCTGCTTTTGATTTTTTCTTAAACTTAGCAGGAATACCTTCCTCAACATTAAGTAAATAAAAACTATTTCTGAATATACTTTTTCCTTTTCTTTGGTTTATTAGCCTTTTTAAACTCAACATATTCTTGCTCTAACACACACAAGCAATCATATACCTGATCCATAGTCTCCCCACAAGCTAATGACAACGCATGAAGAAACTCAATCGGCAAAGTAGCAACTGTTTTTTCCCTAGTAACCCAAGAAGACAACGTCCCCTGCTTAAAACCATAAAGTTCACAAAACAATTCTACAGATAATCCCAAACGACCAATGATAAACACATTAACTGGATGTGAATAGACATAATTTTTTATCAACATAGTAAGTCCTCCAAGCCACACAAAACTGCATACGCAGTGATAAGTATACCACCTACACGTAGCTAGGCAAAGGCAGCAACACCCACAAAAGTATCATAGATATATTGTATAAGGCAATTTGCACCTTTTATTTTTTAACCCGTATCTACTTCAAAAAGAGGCACTTCTTTAAGAGGAGTTAAGGGCTCTGATAATTGGCTAAATGTCTCTTCTACTAAGCTCCCATTTAGTCCGAACACCTCTGTGATCCTTGTCGAATAAGCTAATCTCATTTCTTTACTTAGTTGAATAACCCTCGTGAACAACGTTTTGACTGCAGCAATGATCATTCCGCCATTTCTTCCTCGCGTTACTTTGTAGAAGACTTTATTTTCCTCTCGTAACTCGTTTAAGATTTTATCAAGTGTTCGCTTAGGCATGTTTAGTTCTGAAGCCAACTCTTTTTTTGACAGACTCAAATAAGGCTCACTAGCAAGAATTTTTTCGCTTAGATAAGCCAATAAATCTTCTTTCCATTCATTTTTATGACTATATTTTCTTTGATCTCGTGGTTTTTTAAATTTCCACCAGCCACGCCGTTGAATGAACAGGTCATTATTTTTTAGGGTTGGTGAAACCCATTGCTGACACAATTCAATAATGAATTCTCTACTTGCTGCCTGATAGTTACCAGAATAAGCACTGCGTACAATTTTTACTAATTCTGCTTCAGGTAGCGGTTCTTGTAACCGTTCATTGAATGCGAACATATTGTATTCGCAGGTATCCAGTGCATAGCCTGAAGAGTAATAAGCTAAAGAGAGTGTGAAAATCACGTTATTTCGACCAAGACGTCCTTCTCCGCCGATAATGTTTGCTTTATGAAGTAACATATCGAACCACGGTTCATCTACTTGACGAATTTCTTTTTTCTCAGGAAAGACAATTAGTTTTCGTTCTCGATCTTCTTTTGTTTTTTGATCTGATTCAAGCTTCATCGACCATTGAATCCAATCAGCAAAAGAATACTGATAGTTCATTTCTTGAAAAACAACATTATTTTCTTGTGGGAATCGAGCAATTCCGAAATGGTTACATCCTAGATCCACTCCAGATAATTTTTCAGCCAACTGTAGACGAATCGTTTTGGAGATTTTTTTTGCTACATCAATTACCTTGAAATTGCTTTTCTTTGTAACATAACCTGGTGTCTTTAATACAAAATAGATTTGATAACCATGTTCAGATTCTAAAATTAGCGTTGGCATGTAACCCACTTGATCTAGGCAGGCTAAAATAATTTCGCCTTGATGATTCTCTTTTGAATCGATATCAACTAGAAATGTGTTGATTTGGCTTAAGTTTTTCTCAGAATGGCCTTTAACCACTGTTCGATACTCATCCGCATATGTCCCATAACAATACACATTAGGTGTCCAATGCGTTAGCTTTTGTTCGTTTTCAAAAATCGCTTCTTCAGACGTAATTACCATACCACGTCCACCATTCATTAATTGTTTACTACGGTACGCAAAGATAGCACCATTTCTGCTAGAATCAATATAATCTACAGGTTTCATGGTGCTGTTTCGATATTTGTATGTACGTAAGCCATTTTTAAGAATAGCTGAATAAATTTCGCTCAACATCGATTGTAACGTCCTTTCCCAAACAAAAAGAGAACACAATTTAGCTTTAATCTCAGCCATAATATGTGTTCTCTCCTCAGTGTTTAAGAATATTTAATTTAAATACACTAAATAAACGTTCTTCTGTTGAGTTGCTCGTCATTTTTTGATAGAATAAAGACAATCGGAAAAGGTATTCCGATCAACTTTTAATATAAGTAGTCGGTAGCTACTTACATATTCTTGAGACGAGCGTGAACACATGTCTTATCCATGTGATTCAGAAATAATTGATTCTGGTAAAATCAACTATTTCCGTCTCTTTTTTTGTTTTTTATAATTGTTCTTATCTATAACGATAGCACTTGTTATAATGCTTTGTAAATAGTTTTTTGAGTGCCTTTGTTTTTTTAAGTATCTAATAAATTCGTTTCATCTAAATAGCTCAAGATATTCTTTTATATTTTTTCAAAAAGCTTCTTCTTGACCTATAGCAAGTTATTCTTCTTAACCACATATCACTTTTCTTTTTATATTTATATTAAGAATAGAGGAAGATAACATTATGTACAAGTATTTTTCTTCTTAAAAAAAAATAGTTACTACCTTAATTAATTCTATTTATATATTAGTTACTACCTTAATATACATTAATGTACTACTCTTTCTAACATATTAAATTAATTATGTACTACCTTTGTATTGTAATATCTACTACCAAAATGTGTTCAAATAGCAATTACCTACTACTTTAAATATAGAATACCTACTACGTTAATTCTCCTATTAATTAACGTAGTAGGTATTTATTTTTTCACATATGTTTCACATATATTTTCTAAATAATACGGTTACATATATAATGTAGCTACTTGTTTTTTGTAGTTAATAAATAAAATACTATTTTTACAATTAAGTACTACCTTTAATAATAGTATAATATACTACCTTTATTACCTATTAAATACTACCTTTATTATAATTGCGTACTACTAATTTAATCTATTATATACTACTACAATTAAAATAATGTTTTATAATGTACTACCTTTAATAAACATTAATTACTACCTTTATTTAGTAAGGAACAAAATTAATTACTACCAAAAAATTTTTTGTAAATATTAGGTAGTATATAATAGATGTTTATGAAAAATTACACTAGTCGTTTATTACTTTGATACTATTATCACTTTAGAAGTAGAGTGTCAATTTTTATCTATTCATTCTTTGCAACGCGTGACCTCTGAAATATACTATTAATGTTTAAAAGGTCAGAAATATAAAATTAGGAGATTCATAAAACATACATCTAATTAAGATCTGTTTTTAATAGAATTTATGTTAGCTAATAAAATTAGCTAATTTTATTAGCATGTGGTATAATAAACGTACAAATGATATAAGCACAAGTTGCACGAAGCCCCTAGAGAAGTGGGATTCTCTAGGGGCTTTTTTGTGAGCTGATGTCGCCTTTTGTGGTTTTACTTCTTGTTACGATTATTCAGCCAATAATCGTACGTTGCTACTAACAACCCTACAAGAAGGGGACAAATGATATTTTTAAGCGCAAGTTACACCTCCATTCAGTCGCAAAACTGTAGGATAGGCGACAAAATATTATGACATACTTGATATATATATATTTATCCTTTTAGGAAACATATGCTTTTTATTAATTCATTAAAGTATAACTGATCATTTGATTCCAAATACTAAAAAGGTAGTAGATAAACAAATTACTATTATTTATGACCTTTATTTATTAAATTATTACAGATTTATGTCTTGAAATAAGCTTTCTTTATATATTTTATAATTTAAAAATAATAAGGTAGTACGTATCATATTTTATAGATTTAATTAAAGTAGTATGTTATAATATTAAAAAAGGTAGTAGATAATAGATAAAGGAGTGATAGAGATTGTCCAAAAAATTTGTAATTGGTAACTTTAAAGGTGGCGTTGGAAAAAGCACTTGCGCCCAAATGTTAGGTTTTGAATCTGCCGTGGCAAAAAAACAAAAAACATTAATCATCGATTTGGATATGCAAGGGAATACATCAGATGTTATGAGTTTAACCCATATGAATTTTCCAGTTGAGGATGGTGGTGGAGATGGTGAACCGTTAGATTATCAATATACAATTACTGACGTTCTTGTTGGAACGCCTCCTCTAGAACTAGGATTGGAAGAAAATGGGAAAGTCAACTGGGATAAGGTAGTAGACAATGATACTCGCGTTGATCCAGAAAAAGCTGTATATAAAGTAGTAGATAATCTATATATATTACCAGCTGATATGAGTTTTGAACTTTACGATGATTGGATCAAAGACCAGTTTTCAGATTCTTCAGATAAACTTCTTTACATGGAAAAAAGATTGGCACCTTTATTAGAAAAATTTGACGTGATTTATCTGGACGTACCTCCTTCAATTTCTGTTTATAGTAAATCCGCAATGTATATAGCTGACTTCGCGATTGTTGTCTTGCAAACACAAGTAAAATCTATGCGAAATGCTATGCAATACTTAGAATACATGGACTTCTTTGTTGATGAATTTGACACAACTTTAAAGGTTGCTGGAGTCATTCCTTTTATGCTTGAGAGTGGAGATGCCGTAGATCAAGAAATGTATGCACAGGCTAAAAAAATTTACGGAGATCATCTATTAAAAAATGTAGTACTTAAAAATGCAAGATTAAAACGTTATGATGGATCAGGAATAACTATGGAGTTGACTAAAGCTGGTAAGCTAAAACAGTGGGATAGACGTTCTCATGAACTTTTTATCAATATATATGATGAACTTGTTGAACATGAAACTTGGTACGAGTAGGAGGGGGATCCAATGGCTGATATAAAAGATCTAGGTATCTTTAAGCCAAATAAAGGTTTAAATAAGATACGAGCTGGAAATGCTGCAAGAAAAGAATCAAAAAAAAATTCCGTTGATTCAACAACTGCTGGTGAAAGTGCCATTGTTGCTAGTAAAGAAACTATTGAAGCCCAAAAAGTCAACGTTACAGATTCTGTTCAATCACCAAAAAGATCAACCAAAAAAACAGTTTCTCCAAAAAAATCAAAAGGGGTAGGGGCCCCGATAAGAAAATTTGATCGTTCATTTTCTGCTCAAATGCCACTGAAACTATCACCACTACTGAATGCTACCTCTAGAGTAATGGTCGAAAAATATGAAACAAATCTTACTAGGGATGAGTTATTAAGAAAAGCACTTGATGAGTATATCAAGCAGCATTTGACACAAGAAGATAAACAAGATCTTTTTAATAATGTTATGCGTGATATTGAATTGTTTAGAGAAAAGAAACCTACAATTCCTGAAATAGACACAGATGGTACTATCATTCGCACAGTAGAAGAAATCGAACAAGAGACTGAAACATTCCTACATGATAGTTGGGGAATGAACTATAAACATTAATAATGTACTACCATGATCAATAATTGTGGTAGTATCTTATTTTTTTATATGCAAAAAGCTCTTTCCGCTGTATATCAAGGTTTTTAAACCTCTTTTAAAGTTCTATATAACGTACATAATGTACTACCTTAATTGTAGATTAGGGTAGTATATTATGTATGTTAACCTAATATTTAGAGCGTCCTATCGTTACATATGGTCTTTTATATGCCACATAATTTAATATTCTCTATCTCTTTAAATATTTAAAACTAACAACATTGCTATTAATATACATGGTAAAATTTATAGACATAGCTAAAATATCTATTTGATTTTCAATCAGAATAATTGAAATTATACCACGAACACTAATAAACTACTACTTTAATTCGTAATTATGGTAGTATCTTATTGATTAAAGTAGTACATTATCTCTTACCAATAATATTTAAAACATCGCCACCTTCCTGAGCTTTATGCTATTTGCCGTCCCAATCTTTTCACATACAGTATCTAGAATTGTATTCCAAACCAAAATAACATACTACCTTAATTGCGCATTAAGGTAGTATGTTATTTGTTTTTGTATTGGATCAATAAAAATATTTAAGTAACAGTAACATAATATATTACTATTAGAACGACCTAATAGATAATATAGAAACTGATTTATAAATAGGGAAGCATCACTATAAAACTTTTTTGCAATTACGACAAATCTACTTAAATGTTTACTCTATAATAAAAGTAGCAAATTTAACCATTAGAATGCTGACTAAAATCTCAATTTATCTACGTGCATTTTAAGGCCTTATTTGGGTAATTCCTCAAAAAAAATCTGAAACGCGCTCAGAATGCTCCTGAGAAAAAATACTTTTTTTGCTTATTATTTCCAGAATATTCTGAGTTACTGAAATGATATAAAATCATAAACTCATATCATTGATTTTATTGACTTTTAAATCTTAGTATCTATCAGTTTATGATTATGCTAATATATAACTAAAATAAAGAACTCAGAATATTTTTAAGAAGGTGAACAATTTGAACTATAATGTTCAACCGCTGCGAACGATGGAAGAGATTCAAGATTTTCAATTCTGGCTACGAAGAACAACTTACGCTGAACGTGATAGCTTTTTGTTTCTATTTGGGATAAATAATGGTTTGCGAATGTCTGATATTATAAAACTTAGGGTAGGGGACATTTGTGGAATAGATAAGCCTGTAATTGTCGAACAAAAAACAGGGAAGAGAAAGCCAATTTTTATAGATAATTTAAGAGAAGAAATTTCAATTTACACTGAAGGAAAAGAAAATCATGAATGGTTGTTTCCAAGCAGGCAGCAGGGAGGGCATATCACTAGAGATCGCGTGTATCAAATCTATGCTGATGTAGCCAAGAAGCTAGAAAGAACAGATATAGGGACACACACTTTACGAAAAACTTTCGGGTATCATTATTATAAGAGAACGAAAGACATTGCTACCTTAATGTTCATTTTCAATCACAGTTCTCAAGCAATTACAAAAAGATATATCGGAATTACCGAAGATGAGATAGGTGCTTCGTTGCGTGGATTTAAATTGGGAGGATAATTTAGATATTAGTTTTTTCGTGTATAATTAAATAACTATAATGAAAACTTAGAAGGTAAGATGAATGAAGATAACTGAATTTTTGGAAGTATTTAAAACTTTTAGTAACATTTATAATAGAATACCAGAGATAGAACAAAATATTGTAGTTGATAATGATTATTATGGAGGAATGGGCGGAGGTTCTATTATTCCAAAGACAAATTTAGTAGAGTTAGATGTAAATAATTACAGAGAATTATATGTTTTTAATACTTTGGATTTTGAAATACCTATGAAACAGATGAAAAACATTGACATACATATCCTACCAAATGAGTCGTGTCAAATAGATTATTCAATCGAATATTTTTACAAAGGTAAAAAAATAAAAAAGTGTGACAAATGTTTTGAATCAGCTGTGGTGAAAGTTCCTCAGTTTAAATTAAATCCTGCTAACTCGATACAATTTCAAAGATATGTATTTAATGTTTTAGCTAAAGACAATATAAGAAAATATAAAAAAGGTAATATAGTCCATATTGATAAACAAATATCTTCTAATTTAGAAGATATAAAAAAAGCCTTTGAAATTAAAACAATTGGCACTGTCCCTAACTTTAAATAACAAATAACTTACAGTCACAAGTTATAACGCTCATCTTATATTTAAAACATATACATTTTTTTCTATGGTTTCTGAATGCGAGTCTCATATCCAATAATCGAAAAATAAACTATTAACAATAAAAAAGTCTTCATTTATTGTTGAGGGAAATAAGAATACTTCTCCTTTTATTATGTTAGTATTGTGGACTGGTTTATTAATTGCATAGTATTTTAACAATCACAATTTTTTTCTTGATTTTTCAAGCTTTATTTAAGAGATTTTATATCAGTTATTCTGATTGGCAACTGGTAGTTTAGTAATATAAAAACGGTAGTAAAGCTTGTCTCTAAAGTTAGGTTTTTGTCTAATTTTAGAGGCAAGCTTCATTATTATACTTGTTTACTACATCTATAAAGCGTTCAAAGCATCAATCGTAGCTGCGTTGTCTATATGGGTATACAAAGTTGTTGTATTAGTACTAGAGTGTCCTAATTGTTGTGCCGTAAGTACTAAAGAATTGGTTTGTTGATAGAGTCTAGTGGCCAACGTATGACGTAGTTTGTGGGGACTGACTTGGACCCTGAAGCCTTTCGAATATTTTGCTACCATTCTTTCTATAGCAATCCCTGAGATTCGTTTTGCTTCTCCTTGATAGATTGTTAGGAAAAAGGCTTTTTCATCGTCTGAAGCTTTATACCGTTCTTTTCGAATGGCTAAATAATTTGCTATGTATTCCATAGCAAAAGCTGCTATATTCACAGCATCTCTTTTATTTCCTTTTCTAGTCACTACGACATTGTTCTTCTCTAAAGATAGATCTTCCAAATTAATATTTACAACTTCTGATAATCTCAATCCAGACCCTAAAATAAGAGCATTTATGGCAAGATCTCTTTCAATATCTCTTTGATAATAAACTAACGCTCTTTTACTCAAAGTGTTCTTATAATCCACTGCGATATAATCCAAATAGTTTTGCGTATCATCTTCTAAAAATAATTTTTTCTCTATAGCATTTGCACGTGCAGCTAAAGTTGTTTTATCTGCAATAGTAGATACTTGGTCCATAGGATTTTTTTCTAAATATGGCTTTCCTAAAGGATTATTCGAGCTCGTAGAAAGGTACTTAAACAAAACTTTTAGTGCCGTGATGTTTCGGTTAATAGTAGGGATCGATAAGCCCAAGTTATTATTGTCTTCAAGTTGAGATTTAGTGGATTCTTTTTTGACATTTTCTTTTGCGCGACGCTTCAAGTGGGACTTATATAGATTTAAATCATAGGCTGTTAATTGCTTTATTGATGCGATAGAAGTATCAGCAACAATAGCTTCGCCCAATAACCAATTATAAAAGAGTTTATAATTTTTCAAGTATTCTAGCGTTGTACGAGGAGATTGATCTTTATCCTCACGTTCCTGAACAAAATCTTTTATATAAGCTGGCATATGAAGCAATATTTCATCTATTTTTATATATATTTCCGTATTTTTCATTATATTCATCCTTTCAAAGAGTAGGGGAGAGAAGTAACTCTATAATCGGACTATACCAATTAGAAAGCTGCTTGTCAATTAATTTATACACAAAAATCGAAATAAATAAAATATATGATATAATAAGTGCATGGAGAAGATAGAATTCGAAACTTATAAACGACCAAATGGACATGATGAATTTTTAGAGTGGGTTACCGCTTTGCCTATTAAAGATCGTGCAAAATTATTAAGAACTATCAAAGAAACAGAAGTAAATGGCCTGTTAGTCGCACAACGTTTAAAATGGGTTAAAAAAATAGATACCAATTTATATGAATTGAGAAGTAAAGTTGGTTCAAATATTCAAAGAGGGTTATATTTTCATGTTGAAAATGGGCGATATGTAATCACACATGGTTTTACAAAAAAGTCAGAAAAAACGCCCAAAAAAGAAATAGATCATGCAAAGGAATTAAGAAAGGAATGGTTTGAAAATGAAGATAGATGATTTAATTAAAGATATGAAAAAAGATACCGCCTTTGCAGAAGCTTATCAGAGTGAAGGGGAGAAACTGCAAACTGCTATAGCACTATATAAAGCAAGAGAAGAGGCGGGACTAACACAAGTTGAACTAGCTGAACGTGCAGAGACCACTCAAGCAACTATCGCTCGAATTGAACGTGGGGATAACGTATCTTTTGAGAAGCTATCAGCAATTGCTCATGCTATGGGGAAAGAATTAAAAGTTGAATTTATCTAAATAAGATTGATCCTCCAAAAAAATCTTTTAGAGTTTTTTTATTTAATTATATAGAAAGATTGTTCTTTCTATATAATTAAATAATTGAAAATAAGTGAATGTAACTAGTTAAGTGTTTAAGAGAGTAAGAAGGGGAGAGCAATAACCAAAGAACACATAATTTAGCCTAAAAATCTAAGCAGATGTTGAGGGGTAATTTATTAACTTGTTTTGCTATAGCTATTTAAAAGAGTAGACTTGAAAATTGCACTTGTTTGTAAGTTTACAAATAAGTATTTGCCTGATTACAATTAACAGAATATATGCTATGATAAAATTATTAAAAACAGGTTCATATTACGACCGAAGGTCACTAGCGGTCGAGCCAGTGGCTTTCTTTTACGTTCTTTTCAGATCAACGGATAGGCTTACTGTCTTTTTTGACAATTCTGCAATCAAGCTATTTACAGATGTAGGGGCTGCTACTTCTGTCGCAATTGCAAAAAACAAACTTTATCTATTGTATTTAGTTGATTGTAATTATTAATAGATATGGTATAATTGTTTTAACGAAAAGATAATTCATTATACACCAAAAACCACTAGCTGGCGGGCTAGTGGTTTTCTTTTACGTTCTTTTCAGATTAACCGGTAGGCTTACTGTCTTTTTTGGCAATAATTTTGCAATCAAGCCATTTACAGATGTAATGCGCGATTACTTTTGCTACAATTGCAAAAAACATATCGAAAAGGTAATTCATTATACAACCTCCTCCCCTTGCCAGAATAGGCCGGGGTAGCAGACAGCATAAACATTATACCATAACTGAAAATTTCAATTTAGTATATTTCTCCACATATTGGTGGACCATTACAATTAAATACTCCATAGTTCTTATTGATCCAGATATAACTTATAAAAATCTAACTATATAGAAAACTATAATTTTCTATACACTTGCGTTTGAATAGTAAAATTATACTCTGCTAGCGCTTGAAATTTTCCTCATATAAAAAAACGCAGCTCCAAGTTTTAACCAATTTTATTTAAAAAACTCCTTTGAAGTGAAAAATTGATGTCACTTTTCTTTTTAAATGGCAAAAATTTCAATCTTTAAATGGCGAAAAACAAAGAGCGTGAGACCCTATCCTTATCTCACGCTCTTTGTCTATTTTTCTAACAAATCAAGTATTTCTTGAGGAGAATCAATAATTATATCTATACTTTGAAATTTTTCTATATTTTTGGCTCCCCATTTAGCTAAACCAAATGCTATCCCACAAGCTTTCGCACTTTGCATGTCATATAATGAATCACCAATATAAATCGTTTCTGCTTTTTTTATGCCCAATTCATCAATTGCCTTTTGTATGGGATCCGGAAAAGGTTTATGCAACTTAGTATCTGAAGCTGTAATTTGTATATCAAAATATAGATTTAAATTAAATCGATCAAACTCATTTTTCATTTCTTCTTTTGTTTTAGATGTGACAAGTCCTAATTGAATTCCTTTTACATGCAATGTCTGTAATGTTTCTTCTATATGCGGAAAAACTTGGGCATTGTCTGCTAATAAAAGTACGTTTTCACCCCATTTTGATAAGAGAGTTTCCTCTTCTTCTTCAGTATTTACAAACTTTTTAATAGCTTCTCTTCCAGGAATACCTAAAATATAATGTAATTCTTTAATCGGGATTTCCTTCTCTAATTCTTCACGCAATGTTTTTTGCAGAGAATATGTCATAACATATTCTGTATCAATAATCGTTCCATCAACATCAAATAATATCGTTTTAATCATAGCTATTCTCCTTTGTGTAGATGATTTTGCTCTTTCCTATTCTAACGACTAATTCTTCAGGAATTTTTTTATCAGTTATCAAATAATCAATTTCTTCAAACGAGTAGACAAGGTAATTGTGTGATAAATTAATTTTTGTATGATCACATAGTAATACGACTTTATTACTTTTCTCTCTAACTGCCTGTTTCATTGCGATATCTTCTTCATGGGCATAATAGATTCCCTGATTATTTATACCCGCACAACTTAAGAAAGAACTATCAAACCGATACTTAGTTAATTCCCAGATTGGGTATCCACCAGTAACTGAACGGCTTTCTCTATTTAAAGTTCCTCCAAGAATCGTAGTAGGTATTGAAGTGGTCTTTAAGAATTGATCGGCAATGTCAATCGAGTTTGTCACAGCTAAGTTTATATATTTATTGTTATTAGAAATTCCCAAAACTCGAAAAGTCCACTCTGATGGAATTCATTTCCAAGGATTACGATATACTAATCCTAATTTATCTGCGTTTGTTGGAGAACCTGTTTTAATCCGTTATACGCCAAATGATTTGGCAGAAATTAGAGTATTTTATAAGAATCGGTTTCTTTGTAATGCCATTTCTCCAGATATTTCAAATTATGAAATCAATATGGATGATTTAATTTTTGCTAGAAATAAACGAAAAAAATTATTAAAACAAAAGATACAAGTACCAAGTTCTGTAGAATTATTAATTGAAGAGAAAAAGTATGAAGAAATAACTAACCCACCTAAGAAATCAGCTTTAAAGAGGTACTATAATGAATAAAACCTTTATTGAAACAAAAGAATATAAACGATTTGCTGAATTTTGTGACGCATGTATTAAATATAAGTATATTGGAATTTGCTATGGTGCTCCTGGCGTAGGTAAAACATTATCTTCAAGGTATTACTGTAACTGGGATAATATAGAAAAGCAAATTGCCTATCATCGTGCTGATGATATTGGAAAAAATGCAACAGATGAAATATTAAGTGTAAATAAAGTTTTTTATACTGCACCAGCTGAAAAGATGTCTCGTGTCAGTTCTGATATTAACACAATAACTAGTAGAATAGGTCTGACTAAAGCAATGCATATGGTATTAAAATACAATCAAGAATATCCTTCTGTGCCTAAAACCTATGAAGCAATTGATTTAATTATTGTCGATGAAATTGATCGTTTAAAGCTTCAGCATTTAGAACAGCTAAGAGATATTTATGATAGAAATGATCTGGCAATGGTTCTTATCGGTATGCCTGGTATTGAAAAAAGGTTGTCTCGTTATCCGCAACTTTACTCTCGCATAGGATTTGCGCATGAATTTGATAACCTTAGTAAGGATGAAACACATCATATTTTGGAATACAAATGGTCAGACTTAGGAATTGATATTAAGTTAGAAGATTTTTCTGATTATGAGGCTATCACAACTATCATTAAAATTACAAAAGGAAATTTTAGGCTTATTCATCGTTTATTTGCACAGATTGATCGTATTTTAAGAATCAATCAAATGGATAAGATTACTGTAGAAGTTGTCGAAGCAGCAAGAGATAGTTTAGTGGTAGGTATATAAAAAGCTACCAAAAAATTGGTAGCTTTTGTCATTTATTACTAAAAATTTTTGCCATTTAAATAGAAAAGTGACAGCTTGGTAAAAGCTTTTTAACCAATGAAACATAAGGCGCATACATATCAATAACAATGAATTCAACGACTTTTCGAGTCGCTAAAGAAAACCGAGAAAAATAGCGTTCTAAATAAGGCAATCGTCGATTTTCAACAATGTCTAGTAGTTCGTGCCTTTGTCCATCCATCATAATAAAACTCATGGCACTTGCGACACTTCGAACTGATTTGAATTCATCAAAGCATAAGATCTTTGGTAAAGTCTGTTTGAAAGGGTTCAATGGGCGGTAAAATCTCTTCATGACACGATAAACCGAAGAAGTGGAAATATTTTTCTGACGAGCAATTTCCGTCATCGAAGTATTCTCTTTTAAGCGAGTAACGACAGACCAACAAACTTTTTGACTAATAAAACAGTGTTTCTCAGCGACAGAGCTATCCGCTACGAAGGTGCGTTGGCAAGTCTTACATTTAAATCGTTGTTTCTTCAATTCCAGATAGGTCCGATATTCAGACACTTCATTTAATAACAACCGGACGGTTGTCGTCCCCCAACGAATAATCTTAGAGGGGACGACACAAAGACAATGAGGACACTCTTCGGGCGTGTATTGAAGAGTACCTTTGTAAATCAAGCAAATTTGCCCTTTATATCTTTCTTTGGTTAAACAATTTTCCTCGAAATAGATAGTTAGGTCTAGAATATTTAGGGTATCTTTGATAAGCTGAGTATAAGACATCTTGAATCCTCTTATGAATTGGTTAGCCAAATTAATTCTAAAGGATTTCAGGGTGTCTTTTCTATGTTTTTACATCAAAAAGTATAGAGCCTCAATTATGATTCATTGATGGTTTCTTTTTTATCCTCCTCTATAATCATATATATCTTAAACCCGTGGTGCTAGTTAATTTTAATATCCTAAAGAATTCTCAAAGTTCCTTCAAAACGTCGTTGTGCTCGACTTAATAGAACACTGTAAGCCAGTAATATGCTTTCAAATCTACTCTCTAGCCCTTTAACAGAATGTGAGTTGAAATTTTGACAACCTAATTTTTCTAAGGAAGAAAAAACAGTCTCAACTGTTTTTCTTTGTTTTCCAAGTAAGCTGTGGTCTAGTTTTTCTGATTTATCCATGTTTTTACGTGGCGGAACGGATATAGTAATGCCCTTAACGGCAAGCTTTTCATGGATTTTATGGCTAATATATCCTTTGTCCCCTAGGATATTGGGAAGATTCGCTTCTTCCGATAAAATCTCTAACACTTTCACGTCATGGACACCTGGATTCGTGATTGAGTAAGTAATCGGAAAGCCAGTCTTAGTAACGATCATATGAATTTTAAGACCATAAAAATAAGATTTTTTTGTTGAGTTATAGCCAACTTTGGCTATTTGATTCAATAGTTTTGCTTGTCTATTTCTAACTGGTTTACATAATGGACTAGGAAAACTATCTATAATTCCGACTAGTTCACCTTTGGTGAGCTTCTTGATGAAAAAGTATCGAATAATCTTGATAGTGTAAGCTAAGTTTGAACTTAAGCGAGTGAATCGACTCCTACTAGGAAAGTCACCATTAGGAAATAAGACGGAACAAACCGCTCTATACGTGGCTCTTTGGCTAGTATAGCCATTAATTATGCCCCATATAACACAAGCAATAATCACTGTATCGCGTTGCTTCAGTTGATCAGTATTTCTTCGGTTTTTAATCTTATCTGGTACACAATTGTGGTATATGTTAGAAACAGTTCTCATAATTTCCTTGAATGTTATAAAAGTATCTGTATAATGTTCAGTATATTTTGATGAACGCATATGTAGTCCTCATTTCTTGGGAGTTTTGAGACTACTACATGCGTTTTTTTGTTGATTTACCAACATATTTAGACATTTTCCTCTAGGAAAAAATTAACTAGCACCACGGGTATATCTTAATGTTATATTTACTTAAGTTTAATCGTGTAAATAAGAGATACTTCCTGATTTCATTTTAAAAAGTTCTTCTACCAACAAGCCATCTTATCTCATTTATCAAAACAATAAAAGTACAATAAAAAAGTAGTGACCGTCACCTACTGCTGAGAAATAGCCTGTGACAAAAGTCCATCCGTGCAATTATTTTTGCTTAGTTTCACTTTTTCCAAAAACCCTTTTTCTTATCCATATATGGTACACTTAACTAAGTGCCAACTCTATTTTACATAATAATTCTAAATCATTTATCGTTGTCTTGTCATAACGAGTTAAAATATCACATGTACCTTTTTGTAAAAGTATCACAATGTTTTCATCCATATAATCATCATGTAGTCCGAGATCGTCATAGATGGTTGTCCATATCTTCCATTCTTTTTTATTAAAATATACGACTGCAGCACTTTGACATTTGTTAAAATCACTAACTGCTTTTTCAAGACCTTTTATATTGCCTGATCTTTTCTCTTTTTGTATATACTCATATAAGGATTGCATCTCCATAGCCATATTTAAGGTCATGTTTCCTATCTTTTTCTTCCCAGTTCGATATTGTCTAATTTGTATTAGAGTTGTTTCTTTTTCGATATAGGTATCAGAAATACTCTCATCATCTAGTAACGCTTGTATTTTATCCGTATCAATAATCATTACTTATCCTCCTTTGCAGATTGTCTCTATCCAATACAAATAATTATTTTTCAATTTATTACTATTTTATAATAAAAAACAATCTGTTCAATAAACAGGCTGCGAAAAGAAAAGATGTTATCGCATATAAAAATATGTATGGGTAGATCACATAAACGATATGCAATAACATTTTCCTTTTATGAATGCATATCTGTTTTTCAAGAAGTGAAAAATAGATACGATCGTCTAATTATTGAATTAATCGACACTAGAACTTGAAGTATCTGGGCCCATTACTAGATTCCAATTCACATTTCCGCTGTATTGTTTCGCAACCAAATCAGTCGCATTAGGAATCATCAACTTCAAAGTACCTACATTACCTAAACTATAATCATAAGTTCCTTTACCTACTGTAACTTTACCTTTTTCCATAATAGTAGTTGGACTATTACTAATAACAACTGTGTTTGAATCAGTGCCTTGAACATCATTTTGTGATACTAAATCTTCATTTTGGAAATTAGATATGCCATCATTTTGATTTAGTTTTACTTTTCCTTGATCTGGATTCGTTACTGTAATTTCAGAACCTGGCAATTCACTGTTACTCCACTGCAATTGTGCAGTTAATGTCCAGGAATTATTTTGGCGCGTATTATCTTTTGCACCAATATTGTAGGTAACATTACCACCTGAAAAATTGCTTCCTGAATCAGTTAAATTTAAGGTATCTGTTCCTAATTTACCAGTAAATGCAAAGGCTTTTGGATAATATGCAATTCCTAAGTTTCCACTTTCACCTGTAACTCCACCATCGCTTGGTTTATTCCCTGTGATATCAGGATCAGTAGGATCTGAAGGTGGTTTAGGAGTTGGTGTATTCGGTGTAGTCAAATCTACCGTTACTGGTGTTGATGCACTTGCTAAATCAGCTGTTTGTGAGATTTCTTCTGTAGCTTCTGCTTCAGTATTTTCTACTTCAATTGAAAAAATATCA
Organism: Enterococcus sp. C53; assembly: GCF_040887425.1. Taxonomy (NCBI): domain Bacteria; kingdom Bacillati; phylum Bacillota; class Bacilli; order Lactobacillales; family Enterococcaceae; genus Enterococcus; species Enterococcus sp. C53. The sequence goes on along the minus strand of NZ_JBFOFT010000012.1, from coordinate 10,023 downwards.
ACTGCTGTAAAAGTATTATTATCTTTATTATATTTTAATTGATAATCTTTATCTTCTAAAATGAATTGGTTCTTTTGTCCACCTGATTTAATAACTATTTTAAAATAATCCTCATTTATTGAATTATTAGTAGAGACCAGCACTTTGGATTTATTTTCTATAGAATCTAAAATAAGTGTTCCATAATTTAACATAGAAATTTTCCCATTGTCAGATTCTAATTCACGAATAACAGTATCCTCAAATGCTGATGATCTTGTTAAATCTAATAAGGTATCTTTAGCAAGATAAAATGAAACATTTTTGATAACTTCTGGATTTAATGGAGAGTATTTTCCCTTTAAAATAGAAATTTTATCAAGATTCGAACTACGTAAATCAAAAAAACCATATTTATTATCAAATAATTGGAGTTCAGTTACTCCATTTCCCTCTATAGCATTATAAATATTTTTCGTATTATGGAGCTGTACAATGGTTTTTACATTATTACTATCTTGAAGCGGATGATATATATTTGATCCACTACTAATGCCTAAATGACTAAACCAATCATTGGGATCATAATTTGAAAAATCAACACCCGAAGCATAAATAGTATCCATTTTGCTAGTAATATCTTCTCCAAGAACAATAGTCGTTTTTCCTGGAGAAGATTGTTGACCATATCCTCCTGAATAAATCGAGCCATTAATTACTTTTGAACCTTTTAGTAAAATCGTTGCTTCTCGATTATCTGTAATCGTAGAGTTATATGCCCCACCATAAATATTTAATGGAGTTGCAATTTCATTAGCTGAGGATACATTCTCTAATGTTAAAGAGTATCCATTTACAAAAATTCCACTATGCATATTTTGTTGTAATCCAATGGTAAGGTTTTTAATTATAACATCATTATTTAATAAGATACGGGGAGCACGTGTTGTAATCGTTTGATTATTTCCTTCAAGAATAACTTGCTTATTAATTATAATTGGATCTTCGTTTATTTCCTGAAAACTTTGCGTAAAATATAGAATATCTCCGTCTTTAGAGTTAGTCAACGCTGTTCTAAAACTGTTACTATCAAAAATAGAAAATGTTTGATTTTCTTGCTTTCCATTAACACTACTTTTCTCTAGAGATTCTAAAATAGTAGTTGGTTCATTCGCTTGTACTTGGATGGGATTAACTATTAGTAAATTACAACAAATTATCATACAGACTGACACTATTCCGATAGACAATTTTTTTATGCTAAATTCTTTATTATTTCCACTTTTATTTAATTTACTCGCAAAAAACATACTACATCTCCTTATAATAAAAATTTTTAAAAAGTTAATATAAGAGACTATATTTTATTCTACATATCAAAATGCTCAAATTCTTATGACATATTTATTTGAAATGTATTAAACTGAATAAAATTTATCGATATTCATCTATGTGTGTAGCTATATAAGCTGTACTTGAATATAAAATAGTTAAATGTACCATTCCCCCAAAAGGAAATGGTACATTATTTTATTTGAAAATAGATTCGTTAAAATCATTCGTTAACAAATGATAAGCCTGCATGATCTTAGCTTTCAAATCATCCATATAATGCATATTTTTATTTGATTGTGCTAACATCAAGTCATTTATTATAGCTATATCAAATAATGATCGTAAATCATTGTAATTATTTATTACATTATTTTGACCATTCCATTGCACGGTTATTGATTTAATTTGATTTTTCTTATCACTCCGTTCTTTAAACATAATTTTTTTGAATGCTGCATAATCTTTATACTCACCATCAAATATTTTCTCAATGATAAATTCATCGGAGAATATTTCATTTTCTGTTTTAGCTTGTTCTTTGTATTTGTTAGATACATATGGTACAAAACCTTCTGTCTAACCTTTTACGGCTAACAACTCAAAAGCTATTTTTCCAAAGACGATTCCTCCAGAAGCACCATTTGAAATAATGAGGACAGTCTTAATTAAATAGTGATACTCAATTTTTGATGTATAGTTACTTTAACATTCTCCTAAATTTTTGTCACGGCTATTTTATTCACTATTTTTAGGAAAAAAATAGAAATAATACGAATAATTAAAACAAGTATAGCTGTATTTAGTAATAGTATCATGTTATATTTAATATATAAATCCAATTCATTTATTCAATCCTACTTAGTACTTTACATCTGTAAATAGCTAACAAAAAGATAGGCTCTTCGACATTTAGTGTTGGTAGAGAAAGATACAACTGAAAATTTAGTCATAACCAGTTAGGCAGATTGCTTAACTGGTTTTTGTTTTACTTGGAAGATTAAGCCTTGAATGAGATAAATTCTTGCTCGAAAGTTCTGGAAATTTCGATAGCCGTAGGCTACTCGTTTTATCACTTTTATCTTGTTGTTTGTTCCTTCTAATGCCCCATTACTATACCTGGTTTTTAAAGCATATTGAATCCCTAATTTGTATTTATTTAAAAACGTCAGCTTCTTACAAAACCATTGTGGGAGGCGTTGATCTAAGCTATTGATCGTATCGAAAAAGCTTTGGCTGTCCTTGTGTTTAAAGTGATAGAGGAGGAGCTGACAAGTCTCGTAAGCCCTTGTTAATTGTTCGTCATAACTCAAAAGTTCATCGACGATCGCTTTTTGCGTCATTGGTCTACGAAAGGATCGATTATATTGATAATTGGAACTATCCAGATCATAGGCATGCTTAAGGAGCAATTTCCAGAATCGCTTCAATCGTCGATACTTTGTCGGTTCCGTTTTTTGAAAGCTGTTCATTGTTTTAATTCGCAACTGGTTTAACGCACGAGTGATTTGTTGGACAATGTGAAAGCGATCGGTCACGATTTTTGCGTTTGGGAAGACCGCCTTTACAAGTTCAAAATAAGGGGCATTCATATCCATCACGACGTATTTCACGTTCACTCGTGCTTTTCGGGTGAATTTAAGGAAATATGGTTTTAAGAATGCAAGGCGACGATTCTCCAATACGCCGATCAATTGTTGGGTCTGCCCATTCATAAAGACAAAACTCATTTTTCCGCTGCAGGACTTCATTGATTTGAACTCATCAAAACAAAGGACCGAAGGTAACGTATCAAAACGAGGATGATACGTTTTTAAACAGGTGTGTAGGACACGCAGAACGGTTACGTCAGAGACAAAATAGCGATCGGCAATTTCTTTTCTTGTTGTATTCTTGGCCAGCTCCAAGGCAATTTGAACCTTTAATTCTTTTGAAAGATAGCAGTTTTCATCCACCAAGTTTGTCTGAGCATTGAATGTCGACTGACATTCTTTACAGTAAAAGCGCGTACGTACCAAGCGTAATTCTGTTTTGGTGTCTCGATAAGGCAAAAGTTGAACTTTTGTTTTGTGTGAGCCATTCTTGATGATTTGTCCTTCATTTTTGATGCCACATTTACGGCAATGGCTTGGTATATAGCTAAGTTTGTCATGGATAAGATTGATGCGAAACCCCTCTTCTTCTACTGTCTCTAACCATTCTTCTTCGAAGAATAAATTTTCATCGGTTAAACCTAACAAATTTCTAGTACAATGATCCATGGAGATATCCTTTCTTGGTTTGGTTTTGTTTTAGACGACTAAATTCTACCAGTTAGGCTATCTCTTTTTCTATCTTTTTTTACAAAAAAAGTGTCAGTAGAAAATCCGTAGATTTTCCACCAACACTAAATATTGTAGAACCAAAAGATACCGCTAATTAATTTTCATTAGCGGTATCTTTTTGTTTAAGCCGTTTTTCAATAAGGACTAATAAATTGAGAAAAATCAAATCTAGCTCAGCTTTTTTATTATATCATCTTAATTAATCAAAAAAATTTTACTGTTCTCAAATGATTTGAATTCGTGGAATACTCGTTTCATTGTCTTTATGCTAGTATTTTTCGCTTCTATTTTTCCATTGGTGCAAGGATAGATCATCACGTTGGTAATATCTTCTACATCTATATTATTTTTCTTTCTAAAATAGGGAAACCATACTAGAACACAGCAATTTTAGAATTATAGTACGTTTCATTTTTATTAGACTATTACTAAGATGGCCCATTTATTAGATTCCAATGTATTTCTCCCAAATACGTACCCGTAACTACTTGAGAAACATCAGGAATAACTAAAACTGCATTTCCTAAATCATAGTCATAAACACCATTTTTTCTCGTTGTTGTATTCGTTGACATGACTACCACTGTTTGATTCACTTGCAACTCAAAGTCAGGTATCCCAGTAACATCATTACTGCTTAGAGGATGTAAATCTGTACTTGGGTTATAAGCGTAATCCCCAGTATTCCAATTATCCATAATTGTTCCTGACTGATTATTCGCCTGAATGTAAGCATCTGAAATTTCCATTCCACTAGTCCAATTAAATGTTGCTGTAACTGTCCATTCATTATATGAATTTGTACGGTCCTTAACCCCAATATTTAAACTTTCTGTTTTCTTTAAAGGAATTTCTTGACGGCCACCAGATTGTAACGTAACAGTTCCCATATCAAATGCTTTAGGCAGATAGGCAAAACCTAATAAACTACTATTAGGAGTAAAATTTTGATTGTCTCCACTACTATTTATCTTTTGATTTAACCATTGTGCGGTATAAATATTATTAAATAAATCTGTTATCTGAGTAGCATCTTGTGTATCTATTCCTCCACTATTTAAAGTATAACCAGTAAAATCATAGGCTGCAGCTGGTGTTAATATAGGAATAGTTTGTTCCTGATTTATAATAAATTCTTTTAACCTATTCAAATCTAATTTAGGATCATCTGGCTGAACAAAAAAATCTGTAAAGAAACGTTGAAATCGATAACCATTCGAAAATAGTCCGATAGAATCAGACTCATTATAAGCTGATCCACCATCAAAATATGGTCCCGCTGGCGAACGATATCTTGTTGCAGGCGTAGAAGTACTTCCTGAATCGTAATTAAAATTTTGTGCTAGTAATTGACTATCAGTTGTCACGACTAATAATGGTTTGTAAGCACTAGCACCAAATGTGGCAAACATTTGGTCAAAATTTACATCAGTTTTTCCAAAATGCCAATTCGATAAATCATAGTATAAAATACTAGGAATAGCTGCAAACATTCGCCTAACATTAGTAACATTTGACATATCAAAATTATTTACCTCTAATTGTTTAGGGGAAGAAGAAAGTCCCGCAAACATATTGTGCATATCTGTTACGTTCGAAGTATTAAAATCCTGCTGGAAATTAGTCAGATCAGTATAGGTAAACATCTGAGACATATCTGTCACATTAGATGTATCCATACCTAAAAAATTTGCGCTTTGTAAATCGCTTTGATAAAACATCTGTGCCATATTCGTTACATTTGAGGTATCCAATCCACTGAAATCTAACGTACGAAGCCTAGCTAAATAAAAAGCTGCCATTAAATTTGTACTTTGTAACCCCACTTTTTTCCCATTAATTTCTTGTATTGTTAAAGAAATCGGATTTCCAACTGTATCTACAGATAAATTTTGCAAAACAACATGTTTTCCTATATTGTTCACATTAATTTCTCCTGGAATTACAATTTCCTCTGCAGTACCTTTATGACTTATTAAAATTATCTCATTCTCGTTCTCTTGATATTCCCATTCCTCTAAATCAAATCCCTCTTGTATAGCCATAATACTTGAGTTAGGCAATTGCTCAGTATCATTAGTAGTTGATTCTTCTTTAGAATTATCTGTACTATTTGAAGAATTTGTCTGATTATCCGATACTGTTTCTTCCTTTGATGTATTAGGAACAAATTCAGAAACGTCTTCTTCTGTTTCTGAATCTATCATTGTAGATGATTGTTCTACTTGATTATCAGATTCCAAAGATTCAGAAGTAACTACATTTTCTTCTGCATGACTATTTAAAACACCATGGTTATTAACTAATCCAAATACAAGCACAGAACAAAGTAGTCCACTTACTAATCGTTTCAAGTCTTTCACCTTCTTCCATTCAATATTCCTATAATTGATTATTGATGACAAAAAAGTAGATTACGCTCATGATCATTGTTCCTAATGCACACAGTATACTAAAGATATTCAAAAAAAGGAATCGTTTTTCTATCTGTTGCTGGACTACTTTTTTATAGTCTTTTAAAAACAGATATATGCTTACTATTAAGAAAATACTTCCCAACGTCAAATAAATTATCGGATAGGTATACATCTAATCTCTCCCCTTTACTATCTTTTTTGAATAATAAAGAGTACTACCAAGTATAACCAAACCAACTCCTAGCCAAGAATATCCATGATTCATGATTTCTCCTGTCTTTGGTAAAACACCACGCCTTTTTGGAACAATTTCCGATTCAGCCGATATATTTTCTACTCCTGGTAAATCTTTATCGGGGGCAATCGTTTCCCGTAATTCCACTGCTACATCTGTTTCTTTTGAGTCTGTCATTGCCGCAAAAACCATCGTAGAGGATTGTAGAAGGAAAACACCTAAAAACAAAAGAAGTATCATCGTAAATTTCTTATGTTTCATTTTAGTTCCCTCCCCTTCTACTTCTTATAAGCAAGAAAAGTATCGTCATGAAAGCCAATAATGCAAATACAAGTGAACCAATACTTACCCATTTCGGAATTTGGATTTGAAAGACGGATTCTTGATTGATTTTTTTGGCCTGTTCTTCCGTGATCTCAAATTCTTTTTCAAACTTCCACTCTTTTTCCTCACCAGTCACTACACCCTTAAATAGATATTTCCCAGGTTTTAAATCTTCTTTTACCCAATCAAATTGAAATGGAAAAACAGAGAGCGGTGCTATGCTCACATTTTCTTGTTCTTTTGTTCGCACTACTTCTTTTGTTTTCTGATCGATGATCTGTCCTTCTACTTTCGAATCTGGGAATATGTAAGGATTAGGGTTTAAAATGTCTGCTTGAATAATTCGACGACCATCATAAAGAATAGGGCCAACATCTTCTAATTCGACTGAAATATACTGTTTCATTTGATTTTCTGTTTCATTCGTCAATACTACGCCCAAAGTATAACTATACGTATTTTCAACAGAAACCGTTTGTTTACTTTCTTCTTCATCTTTTTTTTCAGAAACAACAATTCCTCCCAAGACGATTCCTTCAAATCTGTCTTTAGGCATCATTACACTCAATGTTGTTTCTTTGGTACTATTTGCAGGCACTTTCACTTCTGATTGATTCGCCTTAACAAGTTGTGTTAAGGGTGTCTTCAACAACGCATGATTTTCAATCATTCCAGTATAATCAATGATGCCGTTAGGATTTGTATTGGCATCAGTTACTTTAATTTCTAATGTTTTTTCTTTTGACGATTCATTGATCAACTTCACTTTGATTTCATCTTTTTCTCCAGGATCTTCTTTCAAGTAAAAATAGCCAACAGAAGAATCTAATTGATGAGCATTTGGCACGCCTTCAATGGTAAATCCACCAATCCCTTCTTCCCCATACGCAATGACTCCCCCACAGAAAAAGATAGATAAGATAAGTATTGTCATGCCAATCGCTCGTTTCATTTCCATACCATCCTTTTCATTATTAAGGTATTCACGTGAATACTATTAATCTATCCTTTTTAGTAACTAAAAACTAGAAAAAATTCTCTTCCTATATCGTCACTAATCAATAAACACACTATTATCCGTCTTTTCAAGAGAAAGAGATAACTGTAATTTATAAATTAAAATTCAAAAATATAACTTTCTAAGGTGTAACTAATAAATTCCAATCGACTGTTCCATTATATGTTTTTGCCTCTAAATTTGTGGCATTAGGAATAGTCAATTGAAGACTCCCTAATGTTCCCAAACGATAATCATAGGTTCCTTTTCCGACTGTTCCTTGTTCTTTTTTCATAATTTCAGTCGTTCCACCTGTAGAAATAGTTACATTTGAATTTCCAATAACATCTGTTTGGGCAACTAACTGATTGGTTTGGAAAGGATCTGTCCCATTATTTGTATTTTGCATCACTGTTCCCGTTGAATTGTTTAAAGTGATCGTTGATCCAGGAAGTTCATCATTCGTCCAGTTTAATTGGGCAGACAATGTCCATTGATTATTTTGACGGGTTGCATCTTTTACACCAATATTATAGGTTGCATTAGAAGACATTGAATCACTACGATCATTTAATGATAAAGTGGCTTGTCCTAAATTTCCAGAAAAGGCAAACGCTTTAGGATAATAAGCAATTCCTAATTTTCCTTCTTCTCCTATTACACCTCCATGAGTCGGTTCATTCCCTCCGTTATCAGGATCAGTAGGATCAGTAGGTGGATTAGGAGTTCCAGGATCATTCGCATTTAAGGTAGCGCTTACAGGAGTTTCCGCACTGTTTGGATCAGCTATTTGATCCGAAAATACCGTTTCATTATTAGCTAAAACACCTACCATTACAATACTACTAAATAAGATACTTTGCTTTTTCATTTTCTATACACTCCCTTTTTGTTTTTCATTTCGATAAAAATAAAACATGAATACAAAAAAATATAATGCGCATTACGTATAAAAGATACAACGTATATTATAATTAATCAATTATTTCGCCTTTATAAAATTAAAATTTAATCCCCATCTCTTTTATTTGCAAAATTCAGTAAATTTATATTTACATAAAATAATTTATTCTTACAATATATAACCATCAGTTAATTTTAATACAAAAACAGACTGCTCCAAGAACAGTCTGCGAAAAGGAAAGATGTTATCGCATATAAAAATACGTGTGGGTAGATCACATAAACAATATGCGATAACATTTTCCTTTTATGAATGCGTATCTATGTTTCAAGAAGTGAAAAATAGATACTGTCATCTTATCATTGAATTAATCGACACTAGAGCTTGAAGTGTCTGGCGAAATTTGTAAATTCCAATTTACATTTCCGCTATATTGTTTCGCAACCAAATCAGTCGCATTAAGAATCATCAACTTCAAAGTACCTACATTACCTAAACTATAATCATAAGTTCCTTTACCTACTGTAACTTTACCTTTTTTCATAATAGTAGTTGGACTATTACTAATAACAACTGTGTTTGAATCAGTGCCTTGAACATCATTTTGTGATACTAAATCTTCATTTTGGAAATTAGATATGCCATCATTTTGATTTAGTTTTACTTTTCCTTGATCTGGATTCGTTACTGTAATTTCAGAACCTGGCAATTCACTGTTACTCCACTGCAATTGTGCAGTTAATGTCCAAGAATTATTTTGCTGTGTATTATCTTTTACACCGATATTGTAAGTAGTTTTATCACTACTAGTATTACTTCTCGAATCATTAAGTGTTAACTCAGTAGGTCCTAGATTCCCTGTGAAAGAAAATCCTTTAGGAAAGTACGCAATCCCTAAATTTCCTTCTTCACCTGTAACTCCACCACCAACTGGTTCATTCTATGTGATATCAGGATTATTAGGATCAGAAGGTGGCTTAGGCGTCATTTGTTGCGGTGTCGTTAAATCGGCCGTGACTGGTGTTGATGCACTTGCTGGATCAGCTGTTTGTGTTGGTTCTGCCGCATAGACACCTCCTGAACTAAGTAACGAAGTCAAAATAATTGCAATACTTGCTATCATACTTGTTCGTTTCATTGAAAACTTCCTTTCAAATTAATTATTTTCAACGAAATTATAAGAAACACAAAATATAGACGCAATGCTCTGAAAACTGATCAATAATTATTACTTATCCTAAATACCTATTTTATAGGATTTATCTAAGCTAAAAAGTCATTTTGTTGTATGGAAATTTTAAATTTAAAATCTCCTTCTTTTTAACTTAAAAAATACATCTACATAGAAATGTTCATTCGTTTTCTCCCATTGAATAATTGGTGTTCTGTCGTACCTGTCATTAAATTCCAACTTATAATTTTTCCCTAATCTATTGTAAAATTACCTATCCCTTTCTAAAATTTTCTTAGCTATAAGCTACTACTATTTTGAAAGGAGAATCCTATGTTTA